>JBFHFJ010000038.1:0-17741 GCA_041583655.1 Haliea sp.
GCCGACGAGCTTGGCTCCGCGGGAATCCGTGTCAACGCAGTGCGCCCGGGGCTGACCCGCAGCGAGGCCACGGCGGGTATGTTCGCCAGTGACGCGGTAATTGAAGCCTTCTGTGCGCAGATCCCCCTGGGCCGCACCGGGGAGGCCGGCGATATTGCCGCGGGCGTGCGCTATCTCGCCGGGCCGGAGTCCTCCTGGGTCACCGGCCAGTGTTTCAACATTGACGGCGGCCAGTGCCTGCGCCGGCACCCGGACATGACGGATTCCGTGGCCCAGTACTACGGCGAGGATGCACTGGCAGCGGTGATGTCAGGCAAGCCGGCGCCGACAGCAACTAACAACAGCTGAGGAGGACGAAGATGCAAATGTTCAGTGGCAAGGTGGCTCTGGTAACCGGCGCAGGCGGTGGAATCGGGCGCGCCGTCGCCTGTGCCCTGGCCGCCCGGGGCGCCAGCGTGGTCGTCGCCGATATCGTTGAGGCAGGGCGGGAGACGGTAGCGCTGATCGAAGCCGCAGGCGGCAGCGCAGTGTTCGTGCCCACGGATGTGCAGAGCAGCGCCGACACCGCAGCCATGGTGGCGGAGGCGGTCACCCGCTACGGCCGTCTCGACATCGCCGTCAACAACGCTGGTATCGACCCCGAGGTGGCACCGGAAGCGGAGTGGGACGAAGCCACCATGACACGCGTCCTGGGTGTGAACGTGCAGGGCGTTTTTCTCTGCATGAAACATGAAATCGCCCGGATGCTCACCCAGGGTGGCGGTGCGATCGTCAACCTGGCCTCGGCGGCTGGAGTGGTCGGTGTCGCCAACAAGCCCGCCTATACCGCCAGCAAGCATGCGGTGGTCGGTTTGACCAGGGCCTCGGCCCTGCAGTACGGCAGTCGCGGTATCCGCATCAACGCAGTCTGCCCCGGCGCCGTGGACACTCCGATGCTGCAGGAGAACCTCGGTGGCGGAGTGGACAAGTCGCTGGTTGGCGCCAATCATCCAATTGGCCGGCTCGCCTCTCCGGATGATATCGCCAGGGCAGTGCTCTGGCTGTGCTCGGATGACGCCGGCTATGTGGTTGGTCATGCCCTGGTTGTGGACGGTGGACTGACGGTCCAATAGGCGGGAGGGAATGCAATGCATGCAATGATCATCGAGGAAACGGGTGGTCCCGAGGTCCTCAGGTACGCCGAGATCGAGACGCCGGTTCCGCAGCCGGGAGAGGTGCTGATCCGGGTCGCCTACGCCGGCGTCAACCCGGCGGACTGGAAAAACCGCCAGGGCCTGCTTGCCCGGTTTCGGCCCTATACGTTTCCCTGCATTATCGGCTTTGATGCTGCCGGCGTCGTCGCTGCCCTCGGCGAGGGCGTGACCGGCTTCGCCGTTGGCGACCGGGTGTTTACGCCAACCAATCACGGCCAGGGTGGCCAGGGCAGCTATGCCCAATACGTGCTGGCCAGTGTGGACAGGGTTGCGCACATCCCGTCGGGTCTGGATTTTGCCCAGGCCGCCGCCTTGCCGGTTGCTACGCTGACTGCCTGGCAGGGCCTGTTTGATCGCGGCGGGCTGGCCGCTGGGCATACGGCCCTGGTCCACGGCGGTGCGGGCGGCCTGGGCAGCTTTGCGGTGCAGTTTGCGCGCTGGGCTGGCGCCCGGGTGGCGGCGACCTGCTCCACCGGCAACGTTGACTATCTGCAGTCATTGGGCGTGGAGCGGGTTATCGACTATCGCCGGGAGGATATCGCCAGTGCGGTCCAGGGCTGGGCCCCTGGTGGCGTCGACTACCTGATGGATGCGGTGGGCGTGAGCACCCTGCCGGACGGTCTTGACCTCGTGCGCTCTGGCGGAACCTTCGTCAGCATACCGACCCTGACCGATGACGGCGATATCCCGGCCGCCGCAGCTGCCGGGGCCGCAAAAGGGGTGAAGCGGGCATTTTCCACCATGGATGACGTCGGCTGCAGCGCGACCTTGCGCAGAATCGGTGAGCTTCTGGTCAGCGGTGACATCGCCTTGCCGCCGTTGCGGGAGTTTGCGCTGACCGATGCCGCCGAGGTTCACCGGATCATTCAGCAAGGCCACAACCGCGGCAAGACAGTTCTGAAAGTCGCCGATCTCTGAATGCCCGGCGCAGTCGCGGCAGCCTGGTCCGGAAACCCCCGCTCAGGGGTTGAACGCGACCTTGATCGCACCCCGCTTGCGATCGGCGGCGATGGCGAAGGCCTCGGCCGCGGCCTCCAGGGGCAGGCGGTGGGTAATCAGGGTGGGCGCGATCAGCGGGTTCCGCGCCAGCACGGCGGCGGCAATTTCCACATCCCGCACCAGGCCCTGGCGGGCCTGTGCCATGGAGGCCACCGTGCGCAGTTCCTTCATGGTCATTTGCATGGCGGGCATGGTCAGCCCGCCCCAGTAGGAGGCCAGCATGAGTATGGTGGCACCCGGGCGGCACAGGTCTGCGGCCTGGGCCATGGCGGCGTCTGTGCCGGCGCAGTCGATAACCAGATCGTAGTCGTCGGTGTCGCCGCCGAGGGTGGCGCCGAGGATCTCTCCGGCGCGTTTCTGCGCGTCGTGGCGTGCGAACAGGTGCACTCGCGGGGTGGCCTGGCGGGCGATCGCCACCGCGCACTGGCCGATGCTGCCGCCGCCGATGACTGCGACCTTGTGCCGTTCGCTGATACCGGCGAGGGCGATCCCGCGCACGGCAACAGAGAGCGGTTCCACCAGGCAGGCGTCCTCGCTGCGGATCCCGCCAGGCAGGCGCACCAGGCATTTTTCGGGGACGATCAGCTCTTCAGCCATGCCGCCATCCCGGCCCACGCCGATGATGGCAGCCGAGCCGCGCACGCAGAGATTGTAGTCGCCGCGCACGCAGCGCTCGCAGTGCCCGCAATACACCATCGGCTCGATGGCGACGGCGGTCCCGTCCATAGTGACACCGGCGATTTCATGGCCGAGGGTGACCGGTATTGGCCAGCCCTCCTGCCAGAAGTGCAGGTCGCTGCCACAGATTCCGGCCGAGGCGACTTTCACCCGCACGCCCTCCCCGCTGGGTGTGGGTACATCGTGCACATGAATCTCATGATTGTGACAGCGGACGGCCTTCATCGCGTGCTTCCGGTTGCAGGTGTGGTAACCCGATGGCCGCAGTGTGTAGTCAATCCCGGTACGGAACAAGCGGGAGGGGGCACTGCGCACCGGTTCGGTGACGGACCATTCGAAAACACATGGGTCGGAACAATTTGGTGAACCATAATCAGGAGTACGTGGCATGCATGGGGACATGACGGTTTTCAGGGGCGGCGTTGCCGTGATCACGGGCGCAGGGTCAGGGATAGGGGAGGGTCTTGCCCGGCTCGCCGCCCGACAGGGAATGCGCGTGGTGCTCGCCGTTGTGGCACTGGATCGTGTCGAGAGCGTCGCCGGGGACATTCGCGCCGGTGGCGCCGAGGCGCTGGCAGTGCACACCGATGTCTCCGAACCGGAAGCACTGGACCGGCTGGCGGCCCTGACCCATGAAGCCTTCGGGGACGTCACCCTGCTGGTAAACAATGCCGGGATTGAAACCCTGGGCTATGTCTGGGAGTTGCCCGCTGCACTGTGGGAAAAAACCCTGAAAATCAATATCCACGGTGCGATCCACGGCGTGCGTGCCTTCGCGCCGCGCATGCTGGAGGCGGGCAAGCGGGCCTGGATTGCCAACACCTCGTCCATCGGCGGCCTGGGTATCATGCCTGTCCAGACATCCTATGTGCTCAGCAAGCACGCCATCCTGTCCTTCAGCGAGTGCCTGTACCTGGAAATGCAGGTGAAGAAGGCGCCGATCCACGTCTCCGCTATCCTGCCGGGGCCGGTGGCAACGCGTATTTTCGAGGATTCCAGCACCGGGGAAGACCCGGTCAATGTCCGGCACCGCGACATCATGCGCCAGATGTTGAAGTCTGACGGCATGAGCGGCTACGAGGCCGCAGAGCGGATCCTGCCGCAGATCGCCGAGGGCAGATTCTGGGTCTCCACCCACCCCGAGACCACCCGTGAGTTTGCCAATAACCGGGCCCGGCACCTGGCGGAGCTGTCCGATCCGGCGCTACCGCCTGAAGTGCTGGCGGGACTTGGAGTGGCCTGAACTGCGGTCGCCGGGCTGGCGCCGCGTCAGGCCTGGCTGATGATGCTGCTCTGCAGCGGGCAGAAGGCGTGGCAGAGTTGGGTGTCCACCACCCACACTTCCGGGAATTCCGGGTCGAAGCGGCGGTCCACCCAGCCCCAGTGATAGGGGTGCTCAAGGTACTCGCCCATCAGGTCCGCCAGACTGCCGAATTCCTGCTGCCAGACATGGGTCCAGCGTGACTCCGGGCTGGTCACCCGCCCCAGGCGCCAGTTGCGGATGCCGCGCATGCAGGCTGGCATGCCCAGCAGCTCCTGCTCGAATGCCGCTACCTCCGCCTGGGGGGCGCCCTCCCGGATGGTCAACAACAGCGTGCGCCAGATGCCGTTGGCGAGGTCCGGTTCCCGCAATCCGCTGTCGACTGTGTCGTAACTGGTGACATCGGCAGCGGCGACGCCCGATACCCGGGTGAGTTCCAGCCCCGACGGCGGGCCGGGGCGCCGCCAGATCAGGTCCACAGTGAAGTGTCCCGCGCCCCAGCAACCCTCCAGGTTCCGCCCGCAATGCCACGCTGCAAGCCCCGGTGTGTTGGCAAGCTGCCGGCGCAGGGCGTGTCCGGTGGCGTCGGCGTCAGCCCCCGCCTGCATGGTGACCTGTGCGGTAGCCAGGCTGCTCATGGGGCCTCGCCGGCGTTTGCCAGCGGTTGCGCTGCGTCCGCCAGGACATGGCGTCGCCGTTGCAGGCAGAGTTTGTCTACGGCTGCCCAGAAGGCTGTGACCTCGGGCCCGGCGGTGCCCCGCATTGTGTAGTACCCCATCACATCGGTCACTGCCCACAGCAACCACAGGGTATTGTTCTGGCCCTTGAGCTGTACCGGTGGGGACACCCAGCGCCGGGACAGTGACAGGGTGTGACGGGACTGTAGTCCGGGCAGGTACTCGCTCTCAAGAAGTTTCAGGACTTCGGCTATGTCGCCGGGCTGCAGGACAATCTCGTCGAGAATATTTACTTCGCTCACAGGTGCCTCACCTTATTGTTCTCGCTGCCAGACCAGTACCGCACGACTACCCTGCTCATTGACGGCGGCAGACAGGGTCAGGCGGTCGCCTTTCAGCCGGTAGTGGCGGGGGAATTCGCTGCCAGCCCAGGCCAGCACCGAGGCGCCGCGCAGTTGATGGGTGACAAGGTTCCGTTCGCTATCCACCGCGTAGCGTCCGAAGTAACTGCTGTAGCAGGCATAGGACATGGCGAGGTCGGCACTCAACCCCGGTGGCAGATGCTCCGGGTTTGGCAGCCCGGCGCCGGGTTGCAGCAGGTGTACGGACATGTAGCCGGCCGGGCTGTAGAGCAGCAGGCCCTCGGGCTGTTCGCCCATGGGATGCACGATGCTGCCGTCGGCCAGCTGCAACTCGTAGGCGCGCAGCAGCCAGCAGCCCTGGAGCTGTTGCTCATCGGTCATGTGTATCTACCGTCCGGCCAGTATGGTGGTGTTCTGTGCATGGCAGCAGGGCTCCCGTCATCAGGTGAAGGCCGAGACATGCTCATCCACCACGAACATCCGGGTGTGGGAGCGGTCCAGGAAGTTTTCCTCGTCCTCGGCAATGCGCTGACCAATCTCCGGCTGCGCACTCAGGGCCATGGCAGCGTTGTAGGCGGCCAGGTCCGCGAACCAGATTTCGGTGATCACATCGAAATCCCGCTCCGCGGCGGCCGCGTTGATATACGCCCCCTCGGGGCAGATAAAGTTGCGCCGGTAGCCGCAGATCTGCGGCAGAAGGCTGCGGATCAGGGGGACATGGCGGTTCTCGTAGTAGTCGATGAAGGCCTCGCGGGAAAGGCCCGGTTTGCGCTTCAGCAGCGCGATGGATTTATACACGGGCAAGTCTCCTGTGATGTGTCCAGTATTGCCGGCGCTTGCGAAGGACACGCCTCCATCAGCCCGGGGTGACGCCTGTCGGGGTGCGCTTGTTCACCCGCTGCGGGGCTCAACCGGTCTCTGCCCGTACCGGGAAATGCTCGAAGTAGAAGCTGAAGCGTTCTCGCAGGGCCGCCGGGTCAACGCCGAAATCACCTTTCAGGTCGTAGACCATTTTCCCTTCCTTGCCCCGCGGGTGGGTGTCGATGAAAGCCTGCATCTGCGCCCTTGCCGCTGCGGTCAGCTCCACGCCCGCCGTGGCATGGATTCTAGCCACCGTGGCCATGTCATCCGCCATGAACTCGTGGAACAGGACATCCACGCTCTGCTTGGCGGGAAGGTGCGCCCTGTCCCGCACGCAGGCGCGCAGCAGGTGTTCGATACGATCACTCCAGTACTCGATGATAGCCCGGGTGTCGATACGCTTGCGGCTCATGCGGTAGCCGTAGGCGATCATGGTGACGGCCGACTGGATCACCGCCACCGGGTCGCGATGGGTGATGACAAAGGTGGCATCGGGAAAAACAGAGCGCAGCACCGGCAGTTGCTCAAGGTGCTGGGGGCATTTCAGCACCCAGCGGTCCGGGCCCCGGCGCCACTGCAGCAGCTTGAGCACGTCGCGCATGTACTCATAGTGGGGCGTCTGGTCGTGCTGGTAGTAGTGGTCGCGCCAGCGCGGGCTGGGCGCGAGCCACTCGAAGTTGTAGGACGCGAAGTCCGGGCCCATCAACTCCAGCTCCTCGTGGATGTGATCCGGATGCATCGGGTGCATCGCCGCCAGCAGCGGGGTTACCTGCTGCATGCCTTCCCAGGCCTCTGCGCAGCGCTGATAGCGTGGGTCCGTCCCATCGGGAAGCGGTGATTCCCCGGACAGGGGCACAGGCTCATAGGATTCCCAGAGGGGCAGGGAACGGAACCGGGTGTCGGCGGCCAGCAGGTTGAGCAGGTGGGTCGTTCCGGAGCGGGGCAGGCCGGCGACGATAATGGGCTGGCGGATTTCCTGCGCAAGAATCTCGGGATGGCGCCGCCACTGGTCCTGCAGCAACAGCCGGTTGCTCGCGTAGCGAACCAGGTAGCCGAACAGGTTGGCGCGCTGACTGGCGGTCATGTCCGGATCACTGCCCCACTCGTCCAGCAGCAGTTGCAGGCGCTCGCGGAAGTCCTCCGGGCCGAAATCCACAAGACCGGTGCGCTGGCGGGCCGCGTCCAGCACAGCCGCTTCGCTGAAAACTATCTGCTGCTGTTCGCCATGGGCCATCGCTGCGCGCTGGATGGCGGTCAGCTGCGGGTGGGCGAGGTCGTGGATGTGAATGGCTCTGGACATGATCTGCTTCAGTTCAAGTTATTGATTCCGGGTGGCCATTTCGCGCGCGTGACCGGCCGTCAGCTGGTGTTGCGTTCTGCATTGCAGTGTAATGCAAGCAACAGGAAACAAGCAGACGGCGGGCCTCCGGTTTGGGGTTTGTCGGCCAAAGTCCGTGACAGGATTCAAGGAGTTGAACCGATGAAGTTCTGGCAATCGCTGGCGTGGTGCGAACCGGAGCAATTGGTCGCGATTGCGCAGTTCGCCGAAGAGCTGGGCTTTGAGGGCGTGCTCAATGCCGACCATGCGGTGTTTCCCGAGACAGTCCATGCGCCTTACCCCTATTCCGAGGATGGCAGGCCGCCGATGGCGGCGGATTCGCCTTATCCGGATTGCTGGGTCAGCATTGCCTTCATGGCCGCTGCCACCACCCGGCTGCGCCTGTCGACGTCTGTGTATGTGCTGCCGCTGCGCAATCCCTTTGAAGTCGCCAAGGCGGCGGGTTCCCTGGCGATTTTCAGTGCCAACCGTTTCGCCCTGGGTATCGGCGCGGGCTGGATGAAGGATGAATTCGATATCTATGGCGTGGAGTTTACCGGCCGCGGCAGGCGCATGGACGATATGATCGAGGTCATGCGCAAGTTGTGGCAGGGAGGCATGGTGGAGCACCAGGGTCCCTTTTACAGTTTCCCCCCGTTGTGTATTGAGCCAGCGCCGTCGCGTCAGGTGCCGATCCTGGTTGGCGGTGCCAATGAGGCTGCCCTGAAGCGTGCCGCGTTTCGCGGCGAGGGCTGGTTGGGCGCGGGCAATGCGCCGGACGAGGTGCCCGCGATCATGGCCAGGCTGCGACAGTATCGTACCGAGGCGGGCCGCGGGTCGGAGCCTTTTGACACCATCGTCGGTCTTACCACGCCGCCGGACCTGGATACCTTCAAGCGGCTGGAGGAGCAGGGCATGACCGCCGGGGTAAATCTGCCCTTCTCCTTCGCACTGGGTAAGCGTTCCTCGCTGGACGATAAAAAGCGGTATATGGAAAGTTTTGCCAGACAGTTTGTGCTGCCGTTGAGTCAGGGGTGCTGACCGCGCTGCCGGAACACCGGCCGCGCACTCAGGGAGCACCGGGGTCGTACAGCTCGCGCAATAGTTCAGGTGTGCTCTCGCAGACATCGGTCAGCACCGCGGCCTGCAGCGCAATTCCCGCGGGCGCCGACAGCTCGCCGGGCACCTTGCCCTGGGGTGGCAACCACAGGCTCAGCACCGCAGCGAAGGGAAACGCTCCCTGGCCGCTGGTGACCTGGCTGCGGGTGTAATCGACAGTTACCCGGGGCAGGCCGTGGTCTGCAGCCAGTTGTTTGCCCCAGGAATTCGCCGCGTCGCGAAAGCCCGCTGAATCCCCGGTGTGTTGCAGCATCAGCATTTGCCGCCGGGTTCCCGCCGGGGCGATATTCCGTGCGCTGCCCGCAAGCAGCAGCTCCTCGGCTCCCGCCGAGCGAATCATGCTCTGGTCCATGAACCGGCGCTCGTCCTCGTCGAGAATTTCCCGGATGCGGCCACTGTGCACCCCGGCGATATCTACATCATCGTCGAAATAGAATTCGGTGAGAACGTCAAAGTCCACCTCGCCGACAGACGAGAGCACATGGTTGCGCACGTATTTTCTGAAAGGGAAATAGCGGCTGCCCAGGCGCGAGTGGCTGTTTTCGTAATAATCGCGGAATGTTTCACGGCTCGAGCCGGGGCGGTGGGAGAGCAGGCAGACAGACTTCATGGTGGTTCCTTGCGTGCAACAGGGTGCTTTTATGGTTTGTTTCGCGGGTTCTCTGTCTCGGGTGGAGACATCATGCGCTGGTCATGGCGGGTTGGTCGTAAAGGTATCGGCAAAGCTGTCGCGCAGGTTGCGCTTGAGTATCTTGCCGGATGGATTGCGCGGCAGGTTCTCCACTATGTGTACCGCCTTGGGCACCTTGAAGCCGCCCAGGTTGGCGGCACAGTGGCGCATGACAGCATCCGGGTCCACATGGCTGCCACTTCTGGGCACCACCACCGCGGTTACCGCTTCCACCCAATGCGGGTGGGGCAGGCCGATGACCGCCACCTCCGATATCTCGGGAAGCTGGTAGATCACTTCTTCCACCTCCCGGCTGGAAACGTTCTCGCCACCGGTCTTGATCATGTCCTTCTTGCGATCGACGATGGTCAGGTAGCCCTCGCTGTCCATGACCCCGAGATCACCGCTGTGAAACCAGCCGCCCTGGAAGGCTGCCGCGGTGCGCTCCGGGTCGCGGAAGTACTCGCTGAGCAACTGGGGCGAGCGGTGCACGACCTCGCCAATCTCGCCCACGGCGACATCCTGCCCCTGGTCATCGACTATCCGGGTTTCCGTGTACAGCGCCGGACGGCCCGCGGAGCCGGCCTTGCGCAACTGGTCAGCGGGCTTGAGGATGGTGGCCATGGGCGCCATCTCGGTCTGGCCGTACAGGTTCCAGAGGCGGATGTCGGGTAGCCTTGTGTGAATTTCCTTCATGACCTCCACCGGCATGATGGAGGCGCCGTAATAGCCCTTGCGCAGGGCGCTGAGGTCGCTGCGCGCGAAATGCTCGCTGCGCAACAGGGAGATCCAGACGGTGGGGGGTGCGAAAAACGAAGTGACGTGTTCCTCTTCCAGCAGGCGCAGTAATGATGCGGGCGTATTGTCATCGGTGATGATGTTGCGGCCGCCGGCCTTGAGGGCAGGGCCGAGGAAACAGTCGAGCTGGGCGCAGTGGAACAGTGGCAGGGCGTGCAGGGTGGTGTCTTCCTCGGCGATCTCCGCATCAATCAGGCAGGCGCTGTACTGCCAGAGGATGGCGGCGTGGCTCAACACCGCACCCTTGGGCGCCGATTCGGTGCCGCTGGTGTAGATGATCTGTGCCGGTGCATTGGCATCGATGCCGGGATTGTCGGCGTAGGTGCGACCGCGACACAGGTCGCCAAAGGGAGTCATGCCCCCGGGGGTATCCGCAACGCTATCCCCCGCGAGCCACACCAGTTGCTCCACCTCCGGACACTCGGCCGCGGCGGCCACCGCCTTGTCAGCTTCCGTAGCGCCCACGAACAAAAGGCGGGCTCCCGAGTGGCCGAGGATATAGGCTGTCTCCCGCACATTGAGCATGAAGTTCACCGGCACCAGAATGGCGCCAATGGCGGCGACGGCGTAGCGCACCGCGGCGAAGGCGATGGAATTGCGAGAGAGAATCGCTACCCGGTCGCCCGGTTGTATTCCCGACTCGGCCAGGCTGCCGGCAACGCGCAGGCACATGTCCCGAAACTCACCGTAGCTGAGGTCACGCTCCCCCTGGCGCAATGCGAGTTTGTCGGGATGACGGCGGGCGCTGCGGTGAAGTGTGTCAAAAAGGGTTTGGCGTGATAGCGTCTGCGTGTTCATTCCTGCGGCTTTCCTGGGGTGTTGTGAGTGCGCACCGGTTGGGTGCTCGCCAGTGTACTACATGTATTCAAGGTCACTCACGCAGCGCCTGGGCGGGAATTTAAACCCCACAGGGTGCAGGTTCCAGCGCCGGGGGAATACTGCAGCGCGTTGCGGGCCAGGGTTAACTTGGGGTGCGGCGCCTCAGAACAGCGATTTAGCCGCGCCCATGAGCCCGCCGAGGCCGCCGACCGACTGCAACAGGCTGCCACCACTGCTTGCCTTGTCCATCAACTGCGGCAGCACATCCGCAAGACCATTGGCGGCAGATTCGGTATCGGTTCCCACCTCGCCGGCAAATTGCGCAACCTGGCTTTTGCCCAGCAGCCCCAGGATGGTGTCCGCGCTGATGGGCGAGTTTGAACCATCCCCCAGCCAGGAGTTGAGGATGCCTCCGAGTTCACCGCTGCCGGCCATTTTGGCGGCCAGCCCGGCAAAATCGACGGAGCCCTTGCCATCGCCCAGCAGTTTGGAGAGGGCGGCGGTAACAGTGCTGGAATCCACGTTCAAACCCAGTTTTTCCGACAGCAGCTGCGCACCCAATTGTACGATATCCATGATTTTCGTCCTTTCGGTTTGATTGTTCCTTTTTTAGTATAGCCGCTGCGTAGCGGTTTTTCGCAGCGGTGTGCGACATGCTCATCCCTTTGGCGGAAAAAATGCGTTTGCAGCGTGTGGCCCATGTACTATGCTTTTTTCGGACCATTTCTCAGGAGTGCAGCATCCATGGCGGGAAAATTCGACCTCAAGATAAGCCCCAGCGGCAAATTCATGTTCAATCTCAAGTCGGGCAACGGCCAGATTATTCTTACCAGCCAGCTTTACGAAACCAGGGCAGCGGCGGAAAAAGGCATTGCATCGGTGCGCAAGAATGCCCCCGATGACAAGCGTTTCGAGCGCAAGAGCACCACGAAGGGTGAGCCCTATTTCGTGCTCAAGTCTGGCAATAACCAGATTATCGGCAAGAGCGAGGCCTACTCGGGTGTTGCGGCCATGGAGAACGGCATCGCTTCGGTAAAGAAGAACGCACCGGACGCGGCAGTGGCGGACAACACCGCGTAGGCCAGGCTAAAGCACCATGTAGCCGCCATCCGTAACCAGCGTGTGACCCGTCGTAAAGCTCGACAGGTCACTCGCCAGATACAGCACCGGGCCAATGATCTCGTCCGTCTCTGCTACCCGCTTCTGCAGGCTGGCGTTTATTGCGCCTTCGAGGTAACCCGGCATGCTGGCGGCGCTGTCGAAAAGGTCCGAATGGTAGCTGCCCGGGGCCAGGCTGTTGACACGGATTCCCTTGCTCGCCCACTCGGCGGCCATCACTTTGGTCAGCGCCTCCAGCGCTGCCTTGGTGGCGGCGTAGAATCCTACAAATGCGGAGGGCTTGAGCCCCGCGACTGAAATGACGTTGATGATGGAGCCGCCGCCGTGCTCCGCCATCCGCGGCGCCATGCGCGAGGCCAGGTACCACGGGCCCCTGGTATTGACGTCAAACAGCTTCTGGAACAGATCCGGCTGCAGTTCCGACAGTTCTCCCATCACAGGATTCATCCCGGCGTTGTTGATCAGGATATCGACTTGGCCGAAGGTGTCGTAAGCGCGAGCAATGACCCTATCCAGATCTTCGATTTTTCCTACGTGCGCAGACAGTGCCAGCGCCCTGCGCCCCTTGCCGCGAATTTCATCGGCCACTGCTTCGCAGTTCTCCAGCCGCCGGCTGACAACAATGACATCTGCGCCCGCTGCCGCCAGGCCCAGGCTCATGGCTCTGCCCAGTCCGCGGCTGCCGCCTGTCACCAGGGCCACCTTCCCGCTTAAATCGATTGTGTGCATGAGATTTTATCCTCTTTGATTGGCGGCTGTTGCCTGACGCGAGGCAAGCTCCGCGACGATCGTCATGGGCTATAGGGGGTTGATCGCCACCTTCGGCGCCACCTTGTCGAAGAAGTTGCGCAGCGTCCGCCAGCTCGTGTCCGCGTCCAGCCCGCCCACCAGCGGGTGCAGGATATAGGCATCGTTCGGCGCCAGCGATGGCGCCTTTGCCAGAACGGTCTCCGGGCGAACCACCTGGTAGGTGCCCAGGGCCTTGAGCGCGTCGGCGTCCATCGCACTGCTGAACAGCATGTCCAGGTCGGTGCTGCTCTGCCAGCGGGCGTAGCAGTTGGTTTCATACAGGGCGCAGGGCGCCAGGCGTTCCCAGTCCTGCTCCGGTGTCTCCGATACGTAGAGAAAGGAAAAGGCCATTTCCCCCTGGTAGCGCGGCGTCTTGCCCAGTCTCTTGCACTCGGCCGCGTATATCTCATTCAGATGCGGCATGCCGGCGATAAAGCCGTCGCCCTCGCGGGCCGCGCGGCGCGCCGCAGGAGCCGCGCTGCCCCCCATAAGGATCGGCGGATGTGGAGTTTGCAGTGGCCGCGGGGTGATGCGCGCGCTGCGCCCGCGGAACTCGAAGGACTGCCCGCTCCAGGCCCGCTTCAGGGTCTGGACGCCCTCGTCCATCAGGGCGCCGCGCTGCTTCGGGTCCACGCCGAACATCTCCATCTCCGAGCTGACGTAACCGCCGAGCAGCAGCACCTCGGCGCGGCCGCGGCTCAGGTGGTCAAGTACCGCCACATCTTCCGCAACGCGCAGGGGGTCGCTGAAAGGCACCAGCACATTCACCTGCAGGCGTACATTGCGGGTAATCCGCGCCGCGGCGGCGGCCAGTACGCTGGGGCTGGGCAGATAGCCGTCTTCGCTGCCGTGGTGCTCGCAGAAGTTGATGGTGACCGGATAACCCTGGGCGTCGATCCAGGCGATCTGCTCCAGAGCCAGGTCGTACATGTCCGCCATGGACAGTATCGTGGTTTCCGCCGGGGCGCGGCATTCGTATTTGACGCAGACAAAGGCCATGCTTTTCTATACCTCGTCGGGGACCTGGAAGTAATTCTGGTAGCGCCGGAAAAGCTGCCGCTTGCGCGCGTTCTCCGCCTGCTCGCCAATGCTGTACTGGTGCCGGCCGAACTTGCCCTGGGGTTTCTGCCGCAGGTAGTCCTGCATGGCGCGTAGAGTGGCAGGATCCATTTCGAGTCCCATCTCCCGATACAGCGCCTGCAGTGCATCAAGGGGCTGTCCCACCAGCTGTGCATAGAGGAAGTTGTGGACCCGTTCAGTCGGCACCGCGCCTGTTTCCAGCAGGTCGACTACATCGCTCAGCCGGGCCGCCCCCGCCTCCGGCGTCATCAGGTTTTCAAAGGCGCTGGCATCAAAGGGCTGGCTGCTGCGCATCCAGTAAAGTGTCCCCAGCAGGTTGGTGACCGATGCCTGGGCGACAATGGGGTCGCGATGGGTGATCACTACCCGCGCGTCGGGAAAGGATCGGAACAGTACCGGCAGGTTGCCCAGGTGGGAAGGCGCCTTGAGCAACCAGTGCCGGCGCGGATTGCGCCACTGCAGCAGTTTCAGCATGCGCCGGTAGTAGGCGTAGGCATAATCCAGGTCCTGCTGATAAAACCATGCGTTGTAGCTGGGAATCTGGTACTGCCCCGGCAGGTTCTCGGTGAGGAACGTGCAGCTCATGGCGACAATGCACTCGTTGGGAATGTTGGCTCCCATCTCGTGCATGGCCGCATAGGTCGGTACCACCCGGCTCCATTGGGTGACCAGGTGCTGACAGCGCTGGATCCGGGGGTCACTGTCATAGCTCGCGGTTTCCGGCGGCGGGTAGGGAAACATCATTTCCCAGTTGCGCGGGGAACCGAACTGGGAATCCTGGGCCAACAGTTCGAAGAGGATGGAGGTGCCGGCGCGGGGCAGGCCGGTGACGACGACCGGCTGATCGATGACTTCGTCGTCGATCTCCGGGTGCCGGGCATAGGCGGCCTCGATGCCCAGCCGCGCCTCCAGCCAGCGCAGGATGTCGGAACGGGTCATCAACCGGCCCAGCAGGTGCAGGTCGGCTTCCGCGTCCAGGGCCGCGAGGAAAACGTGGAAGCCCTCCAGCCATTCGTCGCTGCCAAAGTCGTCGAAGCCGGTATTGGCGCGCGCTGTGGCCATCAGCTCCTCGGCCCGCAGGGGCACCAGGCTGCGGATGTCCATATGCCGCCCCTCGTCGATCACCTGTTGTACCCACTCCGGGCGGGGCGGTGGTGTCCAGCTGTTCATTGCATCTGCCTCCAATGGAACGCCCGGGTCAGGGCATGTAGGCGCCGCCGCTGACAGAAATCAGCTGCCCGGTGACGTAGCCGGAACGTTCCGAGGCCAGGAACAGGGCCAGCCAGGCAATGTCTTCCGGGCGCCCCAGGCGCGGGATGGGCAGTCCGCTCATGTTATAGAGCGTACCTTCCTCAAGGGCCTTTTCCATGTCACGCGGCTTGCCCATGGTGTCGAAGCCAAAGCGGTTCCAGAAGCTGCCTTCGCCCACATCCTGCTCGTCATAGGGCACGATCCAGCCGGGGCAGATGTTGTTTACCCGCACACCCTTGCCTGCCCACTCCCAGGCCAGGCCTTTGCTGAAGCTGTTGACGAAGCCCTTCACGCCGCCGTAGTGCACGACGTTGGCCGCCGCCTCGCCGAGCAGGGAAGAGTTGGAGGAAATGTTGATGATGCTCCCGCTGTTGCGGGACAGCATGTTGTCCGCGACGGCCTGGCAGCAGTTCACCACGCCGTCCACGTTGAGCGCGATCTCCCAGCGCCG
This sequence comes from Haliea sp., assembly GCA_041583655.1. Classification (GTDB taxonomy): domain Bacteria; phylum Pseudomonadota; class Gammaproteobacteria; order Pseudomonadales; family Halieaceae; genus Haliea. Next base: position 15,446 of record JBFHFJ010000038.1, read on the forward strand.
CGCCTCCGCATCAAGTTTTTCGAAGTCGGACGGGTGAGCGACGCCGCCGGCATTGTTGACCAGCACATCCACCGGGCCGAACTCGGCGTTGGTGCGCGCCACCATGGCGTCCACGCTGGCGCGGTCGGTAACGTCGGTTTTCACCGCCAGGACCTTCCCTTGCAGGCCGAGCTCCGCGGCTTCCGCGGCAAGTTTCTCACCGGTGGCGACATCCCGCGACGCGCTGACTACATTCAGGCCCTCGCGGGCGAACTCCAGCACCAGGCCGCGCCCGATGCCGCCGCTGCCGCCGGTAATGACGGCGGTCTTGCCTTGCAGTTGCAGATCCATTCTGTTTCCTCTTTCCATCCAGCAATAGTGTGGGCTCGGGTGGACAGGCTCCGATTGTCCCCTGCGCTGCCAGCGGTTGCCCCTGTCTGCCTGCCCTAAACGCCGAAACGCTGAATCACGCCGCGGCGGCGCGACGCGATCTGTTCGGCCCGCCCGGCGCTGCTGATCCTGCGCGCGTTGCCTGGCAGGTGCCGGTCCAGTTCGGCCAGCTTGACCTGGGTTGCCCGGGGTATCGGGTAGTGATCCGCCTGCATCCAGCGCACGGTCACATAGCCCTCGGCAAAACCCGCCGGGTCCAGCCAGTTGGCGTGGCCGGTATCTACATGGGCGATGACCAGGATCAGCTCTCCGTTTTCCTCCAGCTGGGCGTAGTGGCAATTGGTGTTACTGAGGGTGCTGCGGTAGTCCATGGAGCACCACCAATAGTTGCCGAACTCTACCGCCCAGTAGTGGGCCTGCGGCGGCGTCACGCGGATGACGATGGCCTCGTCCGCGGGCAGCTGCCAGTAGGCGATAAGTGGTTCACCGCCAGGTGTGGCGTCAATGGCGTTGTCATCCAGTTGGCGGTAGGAGAGGAAGGTGTTCGGCTGCACCTTCCAGCGCTCAATCATGTCCGCCCAGTAGGTGAGGGAATCCCCGACCCAGCGGGATACGGCGTCCAGGCCGCGCGCCAGGCGCTGTTGATCCATGACCGGCCCGGGGGCCGGCGCGCCGCTGATGCGCTCAATGCCCGCATGCATGGGACGTTCGTTTTCCCAGTCGGCGAAAAACTGGCGGAAGGTCACGCGGAAGGTATCCGGCGAGGTCTGCAGCCAGTTACCGGGGTGCGGGTCGGGGCTACAGATCAGCTCGAAGCTGCCATCCGGTTCGACGTGTATATCCTGGCCGAAGAGCGCGTGGGCAACGCCACCGCCCCAGGGTGTATTGCCGGATTCCACTGCAGTGACGGCAAAATAGCGCGCGCTGCCGCGATTGCCGCTGATGCGATAGGTGTCGGTGCCGTTGATCGGAGCGCCGACATAGACGGCGTCAGGATTGTCACCGCCCTGCTTGCGGATCGGGTCGAAGTAGTGGAGCAGCTCCGGGTGCAGAGGGTCGTCGTTTTCCAGGAAGAACTGCATGCCGAGGCCGATGTTCTGGGCGAGACAGCGGAAGCCGGCGCTGCGGCTCAGGTCGCCGACGGGAACGCCGTCGCGAAAGGGGATGCGCCCGGCGGCTTTGAGCTGGTCGCAGAACTGGTCCCAGGCCCGGACAAGCAGCTGGTCTCGGGACGCGTGATCCAGATTGCTCATGCGCTCGCTCCTGTTATTTTTATCGGGTGGACCATCGTGAGCTGTGGGGACGCCGTTGACAAGAAGGTCACTGGAAAATGCCCCCGCCCTGGTCTACATCTTTAGTCCATAGCGGCACTTGCCGGCTATTGCGCTGTTGCGGCGCCTTCCTCTGCATTACCGTTTGTACCGGCCTCGGCGAAATCCGGCGTGGTTACGTGTTTGCAATGAAATGACGGGAGATCGACATGCAGGGAAGACTGCGGGACAAAGCCATCATCGTCATTGGCTCCGGCACCGGCATTGGTGCCGCAACCGTCAGGCAACTCGCGGCAGAGGGCGCCCGGGTCTGCGCCGCTGATATCAACATTGACGCTGCCAGTCGCGTGGCCGAAGAGGTTGCTGCCGCTGGCGGTCACGCCTTTGCCCTGCCCATTGATATCGCGGACGAAGCCTCCGTCAACGAAGCTGTGGGCCTCGCTGTTGGCAAGTTGGGCGGCCTCGACGGCGCCCATGTCAATGCCGCGGATCTCCGCGTCATTTTCGAGGACAGCGATGCGCTGGCGGAAGACCTGGCGGTATTTGACCGCACCCTGCAGGTGAATCTGCGCGGCCACCTGCTGTGCACGCGTGCGGTGCTGCCGCACCTGCTGCAACGGGGCCGGGGGGCGATTGTCTACACCAGTTCCAGTGCC
>JBFHFJ010000039.1:0-17226 GCA_041583655.1 Haliea sp.
CTCCAGCACTGCGGCTATGCGGTCGGCGGCGCGGCGAATCTCTGGTCCCTCCGGCATGACAGTCTCCTTCATTGCCCTCTGCGCCCGGCACTCCCGCGGACGCACTGACCAAGGGTACGTATCCCCGCGACGCGCGGATGTCGACAAACCCGCCCGACTTTGCCCCGCGGTCGCTTTGTGGCACCATCGACCGCTGAGCTGATCCACCCAACTGCAGGCAGAACCTCCACAGGGGCCCCCACCGGCAACAGCATGCGCGATTATTTCCTCCGACGCCTTTTGCTCGTCCCGCCCACGCTGATCGGTGTCACCATCATTGTGTTCGCCATTACCCGGCTGGTACCCGGCGGCCCCCTGGAGCGGGCCATCATGGAAACCCAGCAGATGAGCATGTCCGGCGGTGGCGGCGCGCAGATGGCGGGGCAGGGCATGGCCATTTCCGAAGCTCAGCTGGACCGGCTGCGCGAGTACTACGGTTTCGACAAGCCGGTCCTGCAGAGCTACGCCCACTGGCTGGGCAAGGTGGTGCGGGGGGACCTGGGTTCCTCCTATCGCTACAACGAGCCGGTCTGGGAGGTCATCAAGCAGCGTTTCCCCGTATCCCTGTATTACGGGCTGGTGACCCTGGTGTTAACCTACGCTGTGTGTATTCCGCTGGGCATCCTCAAGGCCATACGCCACCGGACCTTTGTCGACAACATCAGCTCCATCCTGATTTTCATCGGCTACGCCATTCCGGGCTACGCCCTGGGCTCCCTGCTGATCCTGTTCTTCGCGGTGCGCCTGGAGTGGTTCCCCATGGGCGGCTTCGTCAGCTACAACTTCCACGACCTGAGCCCGGGGGAGCAGGCACTGGACCTGCTCAACCACTCGGCGCTGCCGCTGGTCTGCTACCTGGTGGGGAGCTTTGCCCTGGTGACCCTGCTGCTGAAAAACCACCTGATGGACAACCTGGCCGCCGACTACATCCGCACCGCGGTCGCCAAGGGCGTGTCCTTCCGCCAGTCGGTCACCCGCCACGCGGTCAGGAACTCCCTTATCCCCATCGCCACCACCTTCGGCCAGAACATCACCCTGCTGGTCTCTGGCTCATTTTTGATCGAGACCATATTTGACATCGACGGCTTCGGACTGCTGGGCCTGACCGCGATTCTCGACCGCGATTACCCGGTGGTCATGGGCGTGGTCCTGCTCGCCAGCCTGCTACTGCTGATCGGCAACATTCTGTCGGACATCCTGGTCGCCCTGGTCGACCCGCGGATCAGGTTCCAGTAACCGTGTTCAGCCTGAACCCCCAGACCCGCAAGAAGCTGCAGCGCTTCCGCAAGATCAAGCGCGGCTACTACAGCTTCCTGCTGCTTGCCGGGCTGGGTGTAATGCTGGCTTTCGGCGAACTGCTGATCAACAGCCGCGCCCTGATCGTGAGCTACCAGGGCGAACTGTATTTCCCGACCTACACCGATTTCCATCCCGGCACCGATTTTGGTTTGGACTATACCTACGAGACCAACTACCGGGAACTGCAAGCCCTTTTCCAGGAGCAGGGCGAGGGCAACTGGGTGCTGCTGCCACTGGTGCCCTATAACCCCTATGAGAACCACGCCCCGGGCGGCATTTTCCGGCCCCTGCCGCCGGACGCAGCGGAGCAGCACTACCTGGGCACCGACACCACCAGCCGCGACATCCTGGCGCGCCTGTTCTACGGCACCCGTATCGCGCTGGTCTTTGCCCTGGTATTCACCGCCTGCGTGTACCTCATCGGCATCACCATCGGCTGCGCGATGGGCTACTTTGGCGGCGTTTTCGACCTCGTCTTCCAGCGTATCATCGAGATCTGGTCCAACGTCCCCTTCCTCTACATGGTGATCATCATCTTCTCGGTGATCCCGTCCAGTGTGGCGGTAACCACCCGGATCGGCATCCTGCTGCTGGTCATGGTGCTGTTTTCCTGGACCGGCATGACCTATTACATGCGCACGGAGACCTACAAGGAGAAATCCCGCGACTACATTGCCTCGGCGCGCGTGATCGGCGCCTCCAATACGCGGATTATCTTTCGCCACATCATGCCCAATGTATTGTCGACCCTGGTGACGTTCATGCCGTTCACCATTGTCGCTGCGATCTCCGCGATCACCGCACTGGATTTCCTCGGTTTTGGCCTGCCGGCACCGACCCCGAGCCTGGGAGAGCTGCTGAAACAGGGCACCGCCAACCTGCGCACCGCACCCTGGATCGTGATTTCCGCCTTCGGTACCCTGGTCGCCCTGCTCACGCTGGTCACCTTTATCGGCGAGGCCATACGCGAGTCCTTCGATCCCAAGACATTTTCCGTTTACCGCTAACCCCGTGCTACCCGAGGTCACTGTAATGAAGCAACCGTTGCCCACCCTGTTCCTGGCCAGCCTCGTTCTCCTTCTCGGGGGATGCGGGCAGGCTGAGAATGACGGCACCAGGGAGGCCTCCAACGCTGCGCAAGAGGCAGCGACCGGTGCCGCGGTCGACGCCGAGGTAGAGGCATTCTATGCCGCCAACCCCGACTTCTTCGGCTTCAAAACTCTCGCCGACCTGCCCCCTGGCCTGGAGTGGACCAGCAACGAACACCTGCCGGAAATCGGCTCGCCGGAGGCCAGGAAAGGCGGCACCCAGTATGGCGCCCTGCAGGATTTCCCGCGCACACTGCGCACCGTCGGCCCGGATTCCAACGGCGGCTTCCGGCCCTTCCTGCTCGATGATGTGGGCATGACCCTCACCCACCAGCATCCCGAAACGCTGGAACTTTACCCCGGCCTGGCCGAGTCCTGGGCGGTGGACTGGGAAAACCAGACCGTCTACGCGAAGCTGGATCCGGCGGCGACCTGGTCAGATGGCCAGCCGATCACTGCCGATGACTATCTGTTCATGTTCTGGTTCTACCGTTCGCCCTACATCATGGCGCCCTGGTACAACAACTTTTACAGCACCAAATACACCAATATTTCCCGCTATGACGACCACACCATCTCCATCAGCATGGCAGAACGGAAGCCCGATATGGATGAGCTGGGCCTGTTGCTGCGCCCCGTCCCGCGCCACTTCTACCGCCAGATGGACGAGGATTTCAGCGAGCACTACCAGTGGGAGTTTGAACCCACACCGGGGCCGTACATCGTCCGTGACCAGGATATCCGCAAGGGTCGTTCCATCGCCCTGACCCGGCTCGAAAACTGGTGGGCCAGGGACAAGAAGCACTGGCGCTACCGCTTCAACCCCGACCGCATCCAGCTCAGCGTCATCCGCGACGCAGCGAAAATGTTTGAGGCCTTCAAACGCGGCGACCTTGACCAGTTCGGCCTGGGCCTGGCGGAATACTGGTACGAGAAGCTCCCGGACTCCGACCCCGATGTCCAGGCGGGCTACATCCACAAGACCGTGTTTTACAACCAGCGGCCGCGCCCGCCCTTCGGTCTCTGGATCAACACCGCGCAGCCACTGCTGGACAACCGGGACATCCGTATCGGTATCGGCCACGCCACCAACTGGGACATGGTGATAGAGAAGTTTTTCCGCGGGGACAATGAACGCCTGGACACCGCCAACGATGGCTTCGGGGAGTTTTCCCACCCGACGCTTAAGGCCCGGGAGTTCGATCTTGCGAAGGCACAGGAGCATTTCGCCAGGGCGGGCTTCAGCCGCCGCGGCGCCGACGGCATCCTGGTCAATGACGCCGGGCAAAAGCTGTCATTCAACCTGTCCACGGGCTACGAAACCATGCGCGACGTGCTGACCATCCTGCGCCAGGAGGCCGCCAAGGCCGGGCTGGACCTGCGCCTGGAAATCCTGGATGGCACGGTGGGCTGGAAGCAGGTTCAGGAAAAGCAGCACGACATTTCCTTCCTCGCGTTCGGGCGTTTCCTGGAGGAATACCCCCGGTTCTGGGAACACTACCACTCCGACAACGCCTGGGACCGCGCTTTCCTTGAGGATGGCAGCGTCAACCCGGATCGGCAGCCCAAGACCCAGACCAACAACCTGGAAGCGTTCGCGCTACTGGAAATGGACCAGCTCATCGAGCGTTACCGCGCATCCTCGGACCGGGACGAAATGATTGCGCTGTCCCATCAGATGATTGCACTGCACCACGAGCACGCCTCGTTCGTGCCGGGCTTCTACCAGGGCTTTTTCCGGGTCGGCCACTGGCGCTGGGTGCGCTACCCCGAAGGCTTCTCCTACAAGCACTCGGACGGTCCCGGGGAACTGTTTGTCCACTGGATCGATACCGAGATGAAGGAAGAGACCCTGGCCGCCCGGCGCACCGGCAAGACCTTCCCGCCCTCGATCACGGTTTACGACCAGTGGGCCGAGTGATCCGCTGATGGCGTTGCTGGAGGTCGACAACCTGGTCACCGAGTTCGCCACCGACGAGGGCCTGGTTCGCGCTGTCGATGGCGTCAGCTTCAATGTCGAGCCGGGCGCCACCGTTGGCATCGTCGGCGAATCCGGCTGCGGCAAGAGCGTTACCGCGCTGTCCATCATGCGCCTGCTGCCCCAGCCCATGGGGCGCATCGCCAGCGGCGCCATCCGCTTCCAGGGCCGGGACCTCGCGCAGCTGCCCATCCCCGACATGGAGAAAATTCGTGGCTGCCGCATTGGCATGGTGTTCCAGGAGCCGATGACCGCACTCAACCCGGTGCATACCATTGGCCGCCAGCTGACCGAGGGCATGCTGTTGCACAGGATTTGCGAGCCTGCCGATGCCCTGCGGGCGGCGGCGGACATGCTGGACCGGGTCGGCATTCCCTCTCCGGATGTACGACTCGGCGAATACCCACACCAGCTGTCCGGGGGCATGCGCCAGCGGGTGGTGATCGCCATGGCCCTGGCCTGCCGGCCGGGGCTGCTGATTGCCGACGAGCCGACCACGGCACTGGACGTGACCATCCAGGCCCAGATCCTGGAGTTGATCAAGGACCTGCAGGCGGAGATGGGGATGGCAGTGATCATGATTACCCACGACCTCGGCGTGATCGCGGAAACCTGCGACCAGGTGGTGGTCATGTACGCCGGCAAGGTCGCCGAGCGCGGCACGGTATTCGATATCTTCGACCGCCCGGCCCACCCCTACAGCCGCGGCCTGCTGAACTCCATACCGCGCCTGGATACCCCACCCAAGTCGCGCCTGGGTGTCATCGAAGGCATGGTGCCGGGGCTGCGCGACCTGCCCCTGGGTTGCCGGTTCGAGAATCGCTGCGGCCACGCCCTGGACCAGTGCCGGGAACTGGTGCCGACACTGGAGCAGGTCGCGGACGGCCACAGCGTCAGTTGCATTCGCTGGCGGGACCTGTGAGCGCGCCCCTGCTGGAGGTCAACAACCTCGCCATGCACTTCCCGGTGCGGGAAGGCCTGCTGCTGCGCGCCAAAGCCTTCAACCGGGCGGTGGACGGCGTCTCCTTCCATATTGGCCCCGGGGAAACACTGGGCCTGGTAGGGGAGTCCGGCTGCGGTAAATCCACCCTGGGACGCTGCGTGGCCCGCCTCTACCAGCCCACTAGTGGCAGCATTATGTTCGACGGCCAGGACATCACCCGGATGAAGGCCGGAGCCCTGCGCCCCCTGCGCCAGGACATCCAGATGATCTTCCAGGACCCGATGGAATCCCTGAATTCGCGCCACACAGTGGGCGATATCCTGGAGGAGCCCTTTATCGTGCAGAAGATCGGCGACCGGCTCTGGCGCCAGAAACGGGTCGCGGAGCTGCTCAACACCGTCGGCCTGCCGGCGCGCTCCGCCAGCCGCTATCCTTTCGAGTTTTCCGGCGGTCAGCGCCAGCGGATCGGCATTGCCCGGGCCATTGCCCTGAACCCGAAGCTGGTGATCTGCGATGAGCCGGTCTCGGCGCTGGATGTCTCGATCCAGAGCCAGATTCTCAACCTGCTGGTGGACCTGCAGCGGGAGTTCAAGCTTTCCTACCTGTTCATCGCCCACGACCTGGCCGTGGTAAAGCATGTTTCCGACCGGGTTGCGATCATGTACCTGGGGAAGATCGTCGAGACCGCCGCCAGCGAGACCATCTACCACGAGGCACGTCACCCCTATACCCAGAGCCTGATCTCCGCCATCCCCGTGCCCGACCCGCACCGCAGCGTGCAACGGCAGGTGCTGCGCGGTGACGTACCGTCACCCATCAACCCCCCCTCCGGGTGCAGCTTTCACCCGCGATGCCCGGTGGCTGAGCCCCGCTGCGCTGAACTGGAGCCGGCGCTGGTCAATACCAGTGCCGGCCACCTGGCGGCCTGCCACCTGATCCAGCGCCAGGCCTGACCCGGAAACCCACTGATCGGCACCAGGGCGGATACCGTATACTCGTGGTCTCCGACAGACCAGGACACACGATCATGTCAGTACACGAATCCCAAGCGCGGGCGACGCCCCCACAGTCCCGGCTGCCCTGTCGCGGCTGCACCACGGACTGCAAAAACTACGCGGTTTGCGAGGGGACGCCCTGGCGTATCGAGCGCGACGGCAAAGTCCCGCATGAGACAACCGGGACCGGCCGCGGCTGACGGCCGAGGGCTCGGTACACTCAGCGTGCGGCCAGTTTCGGCCTCACCGCCATTGCCTTGCCGGGGCTTCTGGCCACCGATCTTGCCTTGGTTTTCGGCGGTGCCTTGGCCCGGGCTTTAGCCTTGGCTTTGACCGCAGCCTTCGCCTTGGCCGGAACCTTTGCCCTGCTGTTGGCCTCGGCTTTGGCCGCGACTTTCGTCCGCCCTGTCCCGGCCTTTGCCGCTACCTTGCTCTTGCCCCCGGCCCCGGTTGGCGCTTTCGCCGCGACGGCTTTCTTCGCGGACGCCTTGCGCCGAGCCGTTTTTCTGGGCTTGCCCAGTACCGCCTCTTGCAGGTCGGCATACGCGGCGTACAGGCACTGCTCGTAGAAACCGGGGTCGGGCATCATTTCCCGGCAGGACTGGAACGACACGGCAATCTGGCCGTTGTAACTGGTCACCGCGTGGAACAGGCCCATGTTGTCGATGCAGGGGCCCAGACCATAGCTGCGCACCACCCGGGCACCGCCCATGTACAGGGGCACCTGCGGGCCGGGTACATTGGTGACAATGGTGTTGAAGATCGGCTTCATGCCCGCCATAAGGCCGGAGCCCAGGGCGGCGCGCACCCCCAGTGCCGCGAGTTCCGCCGGCAGGCTCTGGGTCATATCCGTCATCAGGCGCGCACCCACGGCCTCGTGGTAGGCCTTGGAGCCCACCGCCCCCTCGTGCACTGCCTGCAGCCGCTCGCGCGGGTCGGCGAGGTCCGTGCGCAGCGCAATGACCATCATCGACACCTGGTTGCCCGCGGCCATCGCGTCCGCGGATTTGCGCACGTTGACCGGCGCGCCGGCCACCAGGCTGCCCTCGGGCAGTTCATCCTTGTCCAGCAGATACCTTCGCAGGGAGCCCCCCACGATACTCAGGATCACATCGTTCACCGTAGCACCGGGAACGGCGTCTTTCATTTTCCGGATCAAGCCGAGATCGAAGTCGGCGGCACCGAAGACGCGGTGTGGCGAGACCGCCGCGTTGAAGCGCGTACGCTCCTTGTCCCCCAGGGTTCGGAACTTCTTCGCCTTGACCCCCTGGTGCACCCGGCGCCATGCCGGAATGCCCTCAGTCACCAGGCGTGCGAGCCGGAACGGTGCCCACATGTTCACCTTGTAGGCGCGCCACAACATTTCCGCCCTGCTGGGACCCGGGTCGAGGACCGGGGAGGCCTCCTGCCTTGGCGGCGGCGGGGAGGGAGTGAGATCGTGCAGTGCCGAAATGATCTCCACCCCGGAGGCGCCATCAATCGCCGCGTGGTGGATCTTGAGGAACATCGCGTAGCAGCCCTTGGGCAGCCCCTCAACATTGTCCAGGCCCTCGATGATGTAGGCCTCCCAGAGCGGGCGGGAACGATCCAGCGGGCGGGCATGCAGTCGCGCCACCAGAATGGACAGCTGCCGCCAGTCGCCCGGTTTGGGCAGGGCGATATGGCGGACGTGGAATTCCAGGTCAAAACTCTCGTCCTCGACCCAGTAGGGCTGGTCCAGGTTGAGTGGCACCATGGCCAGTTTGCGCTTGAACACCGGCGAGCGGTGCAGGCGGCTGGCAAAGGTATTGAGGATATCCTTGAAACGCACCAGGTCAGTGCCGGTGGTGGAGGGGTCGTAGATCAGTAACGGCGCGATGTGCATCGGCGAATTGTTCATTTCTGCGTACAGAAACGTGGCGTCCAGCCCACTCAGTTGGTGCATGCGACCTTGCCCTCCGACAGTTTGCAGATGCCCAACAGCACCCTCCATTGAGTATAGCCGAGATCAGTCACGGCGTTTGCGGGTGACCGTCAGCCAGTCCAGGACGATTCCGGCCCCGGGCGTAAAACGCGAAATCCGGTAGACCACCTGCAGCAGATCCGGACGCTGGCGCACCCGCAGTTCGACCGAGCGCGGGATGAACCAGGCGACGATCGCCAGGCGCAGCAGGGCGGAGACCAGGAAGATCAGCACCACCGAGTGCAGCGGCTGCCAGCTGTCGGGCAGCCAGTGCACCATGCCCGAGAGAGCAGTAGCGAGGTATCCGCCCAGGAGAGCGCCAGCGAAAATGCCCACCGCCCCGAGCGCCGCCTGCACCGCGGCGTAACTGGCAAAGTCCGCCCGCGGCGGACGCAGGTCGTAAAGATAGTTGGCGGTACTCAGGGTAAAACCGCCCCAGGCCAGGCCCGAGAGCACCTGCACGAACAGCAGGTAGTAAAAATCACTGGAGAGCAGCCACATGGCGGGCACTACCGGAATCAGCAGGCTGCTGACCACCATCACCCAGCGGTTGCCCCAGCGGTCACAGATCCGGCCCCAGGCCGAGAGGGTGAAGAACTGGGTGAGAATCGCCACGCCGGTGTTGGCGGCAAATTGCCAGTAGCTGTAATGCAGGTCCCGCAGCATATACACACTGAAGAAAGGCGCCGAGATCGCCACCGCCGACTGCATGCCGGCAATAAATAGACTGTACTGGTAGAAGGTCTTGTCGCGGAATGCTTCCCGGATTCGCCCCAGGGTGGCGGTGAAGGAAATCGCGCCGGCGCTGTCGCCGTGATCCGGGTCGTGCATCTGCCGCAGCTGCCTGGCCGATACTCCCCTCCCCACCGCCGCCAGCAGGAATAGACCGCCGAAGCATGCCCACGCCAGCTCATAGCGCTGGAAAATACCCAGGAGCGCGCCGCCGCCGGCAAAAACAGCGAAACTGGTAATCATGGTCAGGCGGGTGCGGCCGGCGAAAAATGCGCCGCGGCGCCGCGGCGGTACCACGCTCCCCATCCAGCCACGCCATTGCGGCTGCACAAAATTCGCGCTGGCCTGGTAGACAATGGCCAGGAGGATCAGCCAGGTGACAGCATCCGGAGGCCGCCACAGGGCAATGGCGGCCATGCCCAGTACCGCCAGTGCCTGGAATATGACCCCGGTGACAATGGCGCGCCGACGGGAAAAGCGCGGGCACAGCCAGACCGACAGCAGTTGGCAGACAGCGCCGGCAAGTTGCGGGGCGGCCAGCAGCCAGCCCATTTGTGACAGGCTGGCGCGCAGGGAGATCGCAAACGCGCCCAGGTAATTGTCGCAGATGCCGGTCATCACCGAGCTGGACACCGCGTCCCGGCGCGAGCGCGCAAGGGTTTCTCGGAGCCAGACAATACGGTTTCTGCTGGGTGGAACTGTGCTCACTGCTCGCCTCGGGGATTCAAGGACATACTGCGCCAGGCCAACCGGCGCCCGGTGGGCCGCAAACGGGTGCCGAGCTTCGGTATCCCGACAAGTCTACGCCAAATCCGGGTCAGCGCGTCGCGGCGGGCGCTGTGAGTGGCAATAGCTCGCAAAAAAAATTGCGGGGCACTAAACTTCCCCGCTCACAGACCCCTGGCTCGAGCAGATACTCCCATGCCCCCCGCAACCCTGTCGTCCTCCGGCTCCACTGCGCTGCGCCGGATAGAGTCCAGCCGCCTGTTTCAGGGGGCGGTCATCGCCATCATCATCCTTTCGGCACTGACCATCGGCGCCAAGACCTACGAGCTGAGCCCGTGGATGGAGCGCAGCCTCGGAGTCATGGATACCGCGATCACGGTATTTTTCCTGCTGGAAATCCTGTTCCGCTTCGCCGCCTGCCCCCACAAGCGGCGTTTCTTTCTCGATGGCTGGAACATATTCGACACCATCGTGGTGATCGGGAGCCTGATTCCGCTGGACAACTCCGAGGCGGTGCTGCTGGGGCGCCTGCTGCGGGTATTCCGGGTGCTGCGCCTGGTGTCGGTGGTGCCGGAACTGCGCTTCCTGATCAACTCCCTGCTCAAGGCGATTCCGCGCATGGGCTACATCGCCCTGCTGATGTTCATCATTTTCTACATCTACGCGGCGATAGGTTCCATGTTCTTTTCCGCGATCGACGAGGACCTGTGGGGGGATGTGGCGATCGCCATGCTGACCCTGTTCCGGGTCGCCACCTTCGAGGACTGGACCGATGTCATGTACGCCACCATGGCAACGTACCCGTTGAGCTGGGTCTACTACCTGAGCTTCATTTTCCTGACCGCCTTCATTTTCCTCAACATGATGGTGGGCGCGATACTGGAGGTGATGACTTCGGAACAGAACGCCCGCGAGGCCCAGCAGGCCCATGACGAGCGCGACCGCATCGTCCAGCAGCTGGACGAAGTGCAACGCCAGCTGCAGGCACTGACCCAGGCGGTGCAGAAGCAGTCGGCGCCGGGGCCGCGAGACTAGAGGCGCACGCCCGCTCCCGGCCACGGGGATCCCGGTACAAGTTCACACCGCGCTGGTCATGGTCCGCCGCTTCCCGGATAATCGCCGCCTTCCCGATTCCGCCAGCGACCGCCGCCGGGGCAACATTTGCCCCGCATCGTCCTGCTGCACCGGTATCCCGCTCACTTACCCGAAGACTTCGCCATGCTCACTACCCTCAAACAGGAATGGTTCGGCAACATCCGCGGTGACCTGCTCGCCGGCCTGGTGGTCGCACTCGCCCTGATCCCCGAGGCCATCGCCTTCTCCATCATCGCCGGCGTCGACCCCAAGGTCGGCCTCTACGCTTCTTTCTGCATCGCGGTGGTCATCGCCTTCACCGGCGGGCGGCCCGGCATGATCTCCGCCGCTACCGGTGCCATGGCGCTGCTGATGATCACCCTGGTGAGGGAGCACGGCCTTGAGTACCTGCTCGCCGCTACCGTCCTCACCGGGGTTCTGCAGATCCTCGCGGGTTTCCTCCGGCTGGGCTCCTTGATGCGCTTTGTGTCACGCTCTGTGGTCACCGGTTTCGTCAACGCCCTGGCGATCCTGATCTTCCTGGCCCAGTTGCCCGAGCTGACCGGCGTCACCTGGCATGTCTATGCCATGACCGCAGCCGGCCTGGGCATCATCTACCTGTTCCCCCTGCTGCCGCGAGTGGGCAAGCTGGTGCCTTCGCCCCTGGTCTGCATCCTGTCACTGACCGCCGTGGCAATCCTGCTGCAGCTGGACATTCGCACCGTGGGCGACATGGGCGAGCTGCCCGATACCCTGCCCGTGTTCCTGTGGCCGGATGTGCCGCTGAACCTGGCAACCCTCACCATCATTTTTCCCTACGCCGCCGCGCTGGCCGTGGTTGGCCTGCTTGAGTCAATGATGACCGCGACCATCGTCGACGACCTCACCGACACCGAGAGCGACAAGAACCGGGAGTGCAAGGGCCAGGGGGTCGCCAATATCGGGGCCGGTCTGCTCGGGGGCATGGCGGGCTGCGCCATGATCGGACAGTCAGTGATCAACGTGAAATCCGGCGGGCGAGGCCGCCTGTCCTGCTTTGCCGCCGGCGTCTTCCTGCTGTTGATGGTGGTATTCCTCGGGGACTGGCTGACCCGGATCCCCATGGCGGCGCTGGTGGCGGTGATGATCATGGTGTCCATAGGGACGTTCTCCTGGGATTCCATCCGCAACCTCAGGCAACACCCCCTGTCCTCCAGCATCGTCATGCTGGCAACGGTCATTGTCGTGGTCGGCACGCACAACCTGGCGCTTGGGGTGCTGGTCGGGGTGCTGCTGGCGGCCCTGTTCTTCGCCAACAAGATCAGCCGCTTCATGCTGGTGAAGGCCGAGGATGAGGGCGATGGACACCGGGTCTACACTGTCATTGGCCAGGTATTCTTCGCCACCGCCGACGGCTTCATTGCAGCCTTCGACTTCAAAGAGGCGCTGGAGCGTGTCACTATCGATGTCTCCGCCGCGCATTTCTGGGATATCACCTCGGTATCAGCCCTGGACAAGGTGGTGATCAAGTTCCGCCGCGAAGGCGCCGAGGTCAACCTGGTCGGCATGAACGAGGCCAGCGCCACGATCGTCGACCGCTTCGGGGTCCACGACAAGCCGGAAGCCATCGAAGCGCTGATGTCCGGGCACTAGGGATCTGGAGTAAGCATATGAATAACATAGTCGCCTGTATCGACGGCTCCGCCAGCGCCCGCTGCGTGACCATCGCCGCTGCCTGGGCCAGCAGCCGCCTGGACACCCGCCTTCTGCTGCTGCATGTGCTGGAAAGGCCCGCGGCACCACCGGCACAGGACCTGTCCGGGGCGATTGGCCTGGGCAGCCGCGAGCAATTGCTGGAGGAGCTGACGGCGCTGGATGAGCGACGGGAAAAACTGGCCCTGGAGCACGGCAGGCACCTGCTGGAAGACGCGGAGGCCGTCGCCGTGGCGGCGGGCGCCGGCAACGTCGCGCGCAAGCAGCGCCACGGAGACCTGGTCGGCGCCCTGCGCGACCTGGAGGAAGACACCCGCCTGCTGGTCATGGGCCGTCTGGGCGAGGATCACGACATCGCCGCGCACACGATCGGCTCTCATCTGGAAAGCGTGGTGCGCTCCGTACACCGGCCGATCATGGTGGTCATGCGGGAGTTTATCGCGCCCCGGCAGTTCATGATCGCCTACGATGGCAGTGCCACCGCGTCCAAGGCCCTGGAACTGGTCGCCAGCAGCCCGCTCCTGGCCGGGCTGCCCTGCCATCTGGTGACCGTGGGTCCGCTATCAGCGGAACAGACGCGGCAGATCGGTCAGGCCCGCGACACGCTCGCGGAGGCGGGCTTCGCTGTTACCACTGCCACGCTGGAAGGCGAAGTCCAGGCCGCGCTCGGCCAGTACCATCGCGACCAGGGCATCGACCTGATGGTCATGGGTGCCTGGGGGCATTCCCGCATCCGCCAGTTCTTTGTCGGCAGCAACACCACCCGGATGCTGAGCCATAGCGACATTACTCTCCTGCTGCTGCGCTGAACGGGCCCTGCCCGCGTCGGCTCACAGCGCGCGCAGCAGCATGCGGCCGGATACCACAAGCAGGAATATACCGAATGCCAGATTGAGCTGGCGGGCATTCAGGCGGTGGGCCAGGCGTGCGCCATAGGGCGCCCCCAGGATGGTCGCGGGCGCGATACAGACCAGACCCAGCAGGTTGACAAAGCCGAGGCTGCCGGGTGGCAGGCGCGGATCACCCCAGCCCGTGGCCACGAAGGCGATGGCGCCGGGCACACTGATCAACAGGCCGAACAGGGCGGAGGTACCCACCGCCCGGTGAATGCCGTGACCAAGCAGGCTCAGCATGGGCACGCTGAAGGTGCCGCCGCCGATACCCATCATGCTGGAAAGTCCTCCTATACCCAGAGGGATCAGCCGGATCCCTGCCCCCCTGGGAGTCTCACCCGCAGGCTCGGGATTGCGGCCGCCCAACAGCAGCATGCGCAATCCCAGCAGCACTGCCACCGCGCCGAAAACCAGCGCCAGTACATTGCTGTGCAAACGCGAGGCCAGCCACGCGCCAAGTACGGCGCCAACCAGGATATAGCCACCCCAACTGCGCGCCAGGCCGAAGTCAACGGACCCGCGCTGGTGATGGGCGCGAGCCGATGACACCGAGGTCAGGATGATCGTTGCCAGCGAGGTCGCCACCGCAATATGCATGCGAATGGCAGGGTCCACGCCCTGGGTCCCGAGGGCGACATCCAGCACCGGCACAATGACAATCCCGCCACCCACTCCCAGCAACCCCGCCATGAGGCCGGCAACTATGCCTGTGGCCAGCATCGCCAGCACCAGGGGGCCCCACTCCGCTACAAGCTCCATCCTCACTCCTTGCCCCAACAACAAGCCGGCAGCCACTGTTTCCGGCACCGGCGACCGAGCTATGATGCCACAGCCTTTACGCCATACTGCACCGGAGAGCCTTTTGTGCGCACAATTCACTGCCAGGGCCGCGCCATCGCGCCTTCCAAGATCGTCTGCATAGGCCGCAACTATGTGGCCCATATCGAAGAACTGGGCAACGATGTCCCCGAGGACATGGTCGTCTTCCTGAAACCGAACTCAGCCCTGGGGGATACCCTGTACGCCGCGCGCGGTGAACCACTGCACTATGAGGGCGAGATAGCCTTCCTGGTCGAGGGTGGCAAACTGGCCGCCGTCGGCTTTGGTCTCGACCTGACCAAGCGCAGACTGCAGTCCCTGCTGAAAGAGAGAGGCCTGCCCTGGGAGCGCGCCAAGGCCTTCGACGGCGCAGCCCTGCTCGGCGAGTTCGTACCGCTGACGGTGCCGGTCGAGCAACTTTCCCTGGAACTGCGCATAGACGGTGAATTGCGCCAGCAGGGCGGCGTACCCCTGATGCTGTACCCGCCGCAGAAGATTCTCGACAACCTGGCAGGCTTCATGAGCCTGGAGGACGGTGACATCCTGATGACCGGTACCCCGGCCGGAGTTGGCGAAGTCCGCACCGGCCAGCACTTCGAAGGGCGCATCCTCGGCAACGGCGTCACCCTGGTGGAAGCCGGCTGGACAGCCAGGTAAGCGCCCCGCCAGCAAGCTGGGAGACTAGCGACCCGGTGCCGGCACATCCCCGGCAGTGACGGACTCCGCCGCGGCCTTTTCCCGCGCCAGCGCGCGGTCCTCGTGGTCGGCATCCAGGCCCTCCTGCGCGTCTCCGCGCCGGGGCTGGTAGCAAAGCTCCACCAGCAGGGCGAAGTGATCCGAACCAAAGGCCGGCAGTCGCCGCAACTCGCTGACGGTGAAGTGCTCGCTGTGAAACAGGTGATCCAGCGGCCAGCGCAGCAGCGGATAGTCCGCGTGAAATGTGTTGAACATGCCGCGCCCCACGCGGGGGTCGAGCAGGCCGCTGATCTTGCGAAACAGGCGCGTAGTGGCAGACCAGGCAACATCATTGAGATCGCCAGTGACCACCACCGGCCCGGATTCCCCCGCCACTGATTGCGCCACCACCACCAGCTCCGCATCGCGCTCGGTGGACTCCTCATTCTCGGTCGGGCTCGGTGGCGCCGGGTGCAGGACGTGCAGGCGCAGGCGTACCGAGTCGGACAACTGTACGCTGGTGTGAATTGACGGCACCCCCTTTTCCACCAGGAAAGCGACTTCCGTATCCGCAAGTGGCAGGCGGGAGTACAGGTGCATACCATAGAGATTATCCTGGGGCACTTTGACACTGTGCGGAAAGTCGCGCTCGAGCGTGTCCAGCTGGGCCTGCCACCAGGCGTCGGATTCCAGGGTGATCACAAGGTCCGGGGCATTCTCACCCACCAGTTCAAGAAAGCGTTGTGCCTGCCGGTTCGGCGTCAGTACGTTCGCGGTCAGCAGGCGCAGGCAGGGTTTCGCGCCATCGGCGGCGAGCACCTCCCGTGGCCACAGGCGGGTCTAGGGCAGTATCCACCAGGCGTGGAAGACAACAGCGCCCAGACAGGCCAGCAGGCCAATAGCCAGCGGCAGCGTGAAGCCGTGCGCCAGGCCCAGCACCCCGCCGCCAGCCAGCAGCAGGCAGGCCAGCCCGGCAAGCTGCAGGCGGGGAAAGTCCAGACCGCGAACCCACCAGACGGTAATGCGTGACAGCGGCAGCAGGGTCATCGACACCAGCACAACGATCGCGCCCAACCATATCCATTGCAACGTCACCACCCGCTCTCCGCTGTGTCCGCTGTTAAAGGTCCAGTCACGGCTTGCCTTGCAGAGTACACACTTTGCAGGATTGTGGAAGCCGCACTTTTACAGTAGCGTAAGGCAAACCATGGAGTGGCCACCCATGCAGCACATCCTGAAACTGGACGTAGCAGGTCAACCACGTGGTTGGATCACGGCCCACGAGGCCGTGTCCGCCTACGCTCGCGGCGACGTCATCTACGGCGTCGGGGACCCTTTGCCGCCAATTATGGGCGGGGTACAGCGCCTCACCGGTCTGCGCTCCCGCATCGACCTGCAGCCAATCATCGCCCTGCAGGGCCGGATCCGCAGCGATTTCAGCCTGCCCCTTTGCAACCGCACCCTGTTCCGTCGGGATGACTACCGCTGCCTCTACTGCGGGCAGCAATTCGCGCGCGGAGAATTGACCCGGGACCACGTCCTGCCAACCTCCCGCGGCGGTCGCGACCGCTGGGAGAACGTGGTTGCCGCCTGTCGTCGCTGTAACTGGGCCAAGGACAACCGGACCCCGGAGGA
Organism: Haliea sp.; assembly: GCA_041583655.1. GTDB lineage: Bacteria > Pseudomonadota > Gammaproteobacteria > Pseudomonadales > Halieaceae > Haliea. The sequence goes on from JBFHFJ010000039.1 coordinate 16,531, forward strand.
AGCCGGCATGCCCCTGCTGGCGGTGCCTTTCCGGCCCAACACCTGGGAGTGGCACTTCCTGGCCAAGGAACGGGTACTGGCAGACCAGATGGACTATCTGTCACAGCAGTTCCGGGCGCTGCGCGCCTGGGCCCACTGACCAGGAGCGAGGTCAGCCGCGGAAATAGCGCTGGGGCACGAACGGCATCTTCGCCACCGTGACAGCGACAGGCTTGCCCCGCACATCCACCACCAGCTGCGTGCCCGGCGCGGAGTCATCCCGGGACACATAGGCGATGGCAATGGGCACCCCGACGCTCGCACCAAAACACGCCGAGCAGACTTCACCGACCTGCTCACCACTCTGGTCGAGCACGGCCTGCCCCTCGCGCACCGGCCGCTTGCCATCGACTACCAGGCCAACCCGGCACAGCGGCGGCTTGTTCTCGATAAGCTGGAAAATCCTGTCGGCACCGGGAAAACCACCGGGGCGCTCGCCGCCGGGGCGGCGCGCCTTGCCGATAGACCAGACCAGCCCGGCCTGCACGGGATCAATGGCGGCGCTCAACTCGTGCCCGTACAGGCACAGGCCCGCTTCCAGGCGCAGCGAATCGCGGGCGCCCAGGCCGATGGGCTCTACCTCCGGCTGCGCCAGCAACAGGCGGGCGATCCGCTCCGCGCTGGCCGCGGGCAGGGACAGCTCGAAACCGTCCTCGC
>JBFHFJ010000040.1:0-17192 GCA_041583655.1 Haliea sp.
ACCCGCCGGGGCAACGCAGCTGGCGGGCAAAGCCGCCGCGGGCAAAGACTTTGCTTCGGTAGAGGGGGCCAAGGAGTTGCCCTATGATTTTGCCGGGATCAACGTCGAGTACCACAACCTGCCGGTTCCGGTGCCGCTGGGCTACTGGCGCTCCGTAGGTCACAGCCACACGGCCTTTGCCGTCGAGAGTTTTGTCGATGAACTGGCGCACGCAGCCGGGCTCTGCCCCCTGGCATTCCGTCGCCGCTACCTGGCGGAGGATGCGCCGCAGCGCAGGGTGCTGGATGCCGTGGCCGAGGCGGCCAACTGGGGTAATGTCCCACCGGGGCGCTTCCAGGGGATTGCGGTGCACGCATCTTTCCATTCGGTGGTGGCCGAGGTGGTGGAGATATCCCTGCATGACGGCAAGCCCAGGCTGGAGCATGTCTACTGCGCCGTGGACTGCGGTCAGGTCATCAATCCGGATATCGTGCGGGACCAGATGATTGGCGGAATTGTATTCGCCCTCAGTGCCGCGCTCTACGGCGAAATCACGCTCAAGGACGGTGCCGTCGAACAGGGCAACTATCATGACTACCCGGTGCTGCGCCAGAACGAGGTTCCACCGATGACAGTCCTGCTCCTCGACAGTGACGCGCCTCCCACCGGGGTGGGCGAGCCCGGCACCCCGCCGGCGGCACCGGCACTGGCCAACGCGCTCTTCGCCGCGACCGGCGTGCGGCAGCGGCGTCTCCCCCTGCGCCTCTCCTGACCGTTCTTTTCCCCGCTTGACGGCGCCCCCGGGGCGCCTCAAACTAATGGCCATTAGTCCCGATGCGAACCGGCGACGGTTCAGGAGAGCAGCATGGCCACTTGTCCCCACATCAACCTCAACGACCCGGACACATTCCGTGGTGGACTGCCGCGGGAGGCCTTCCGCCTCTTGCGCAGGGACGAGCCCGTCTACTGGCACCCGGCGGACGCGTTCAGCCCCGGTTACTGGGCGGTAACGCGACAGGCTGAACTGGATTATGTGTCCAAGCATCCCGAGTTGTTTTCCTCTGCGGAGCGGACCTGCATGCTGCAGGACCCATCGCCGGAAGAAATCGAAATGATGCGCATGCTGATGATCAATATGGACCCGCCCAGGCACCTGAAATTCCGCCGCCTGGTACGCTCTGCCTTTACTCCGAAGAAAGTGGAAAGCTACGCGCCACGCTTCCGGGAAATTGCCCGGGATATCCTGGATCGCGCGGTGGTTGGCGGCCGCTGCGATTTTGTCACGGACATCGCGGCGGAATTGCCCCTGATCGCGATCTGTGAATTGATGGGGGTACCGCTGGAAAAGCGCCAGCGCCTGTTCGAGCTGACCAATATCATGCTGGGAATGGACGACCCGGACCTGAGCACGTCCCAGGAAGACGGCATGAACGCCATGATGGAAATGTTCATGCTGGGCCTGGAACTGGCGGCCCTGCACAGGGAAAATCCCTCCTCGGGTATTGTCGGCACCCTGCTTGAGGGAACCGTGGAAGACGAGCCGCTGACGGAAGAGGAGTTCTGCAATTTTTTTCTGATGCTGATCGTGGCGGGCAATGAGACCACGCGTACCGTGACCAGCCAGGGCATGCGCATGCTGCTGGAGCACCCGCAGCAGTTCCAGCAGCTGGTCGACGACCCCTCGCTGGTGCCCGATGCCATCGAGGAATTTCTGCGTTTCAATCCGGCGGTGATCGCCTTCCGGCGTACGGCCATGGAAGATACCGAGCTGAACGGGGTAAAGATTCGCAAGGGCGATCTGGTGCAGCTTTTCTACGGTGCGGCCAGCGCCGACGAGGCGGTATTCGTCGATGGTGACAACTTCGACATCCTGCGCAACCAGCGCGAGGATGTCCGCAATGGCCACCGCGCGTTCGGCGTCGGCCAGCATTTCTGCCTGGGGTCGCACCTGGCCCGGCTCGAACTCACCGCGATCTTTGAGGAGATCGTGCGCCGCATCCGCAACCCGCGCCTGGACGGCGAGATCCAGTGGCTGCGCTCTAACTTCATCAACGGTATCAAGCACATGCCGATTGCCTTCGATCTGGCCTAGGGGCCTGCGCGGGCCGTCCCCGACAACGGTTCATGCTATTGTGCCCCGGGCTGAATTCTCGGCCCGGCCCGGTCGTCGGCCTTGGTGTCTCCGGCGGCTGCAAGCACAATGTCTGCTTTGTAATCCGAGGAGAGTCCCGCAATGCCCATGCCGAAAGATATTGGCGTTATCGACCTGATGCTGGCAGTGCCCGGCGACGATAACAGCCACTTTTACGAGTGGATCAAGCCCATGCTCATGGACCGGCAGAGCCATGAGATGTTCAAGATGCCCGCCCAGTACATGTTCAAGGACATCCCTAAAATTGATGGCCAGGAAGACTACGTGGCCTACACCATCGCCCAGATGGACAAGCACAATATCGAACGCGCGATGATCGGCATCGGCCCCTACGCCGAACAGCACAAGGAGGCCCTGCGCCGCTTCCCGGACCGTTTTTTTGCCTGTTATGAAGCCAACCCCAACAACGGGATGGACGAAGTTCGCACCATCGTTGCGCTGAAGGAAGAATTCGATATCAAGGCGGTGACCGCATCCCCGGCCATGATCTGTCCGCCGGTGCCGGTGAACGACAAGAAGTGGTATCCCATCTATGCCAAGCTGGTGGAGCTGGACATTCCTTTCTGCCCCTGCATGGGTATCCCGGGTCCGCGCCTGCCCTTCGGGCCGCAGAAGGTGGAACTCCTGGACGAGGTATTGTGGTTTTTCCCTGAACTCAATATTGTTACCCGGCACGGCTGCGAGCCGTGGACGGATGTGGCCTGGAAACTCATGCTCAAGTACCCGAACCTGCACTACATGACCAGCGCGTTTGCGCCCAAGCACTACCCCAAGGACATCGTGCACTTTGCCAATACCCGCGGTTCCGACCAGGTCATGTACGCCGGTTATTTCCCCATGGGTTTGTCCCTGGATCACATATTCAGCGAGATGCCCGAGGTCCCGTTCCGGGACGAAGTCTGGCCGAAATTCCTGCGGGAAAACGCCATACGCGTATTTAAACTGGACAGCTGAGAGGAAGTGCCGTGATGGAATATGCCGAGGTCGAAGACGCGGTTGACGCGCCTGGCTTGCGCCTGGTCCTGACAGCGGGCGTGCCCGGCCCCTGGGGCGAAACGGCCAAGTCCCTGTTCGACTTCAAAGGGCTTGGCTATTTGCCCGTGCGGCAGGAGGCCGGTGGTGAAAATCCCGCGCTGCAGGCCTGGACCGGACAGAATTCGGCACCGGTAGCGGTTTACAACGACCTGCCTCCGGTCTGTCACTGGCTGGATCTGTTGCATCTTGCTGAGCGTCTCGCGCCGGAGCCGGCCCTGCTGCCCGCCGATCCCGCACAGCGGGCCGAGGTGCTGGGCCTGTCGGCACTGATAGCCGGCGTCGACGGATTTGGCTGGCAGCGCCGCCTGCAGCTGTTCACGCCGGGCATGAGTCTGGCAGAGCCTCCGCCGGGGGTCCTGCGCATGGCCACCAAGTATGCCTGGAGCGCAGAGGCGGCCGCGGCTGCGGGAGCCAGGCTCTCAGCCATCGCCGGGTTGCTGGAGCAGCGCCTCGCCGCGCAGGAAGCAGCGGGGAGGGAATGGTTCGTGGGCGAGCAGGTCAGCGCCGTGGATTTCTACTGGGCCAACTTCGCGGGGATGGTCAAGCCCCTGCCGCATGAGGTCAACCCCATGCCCGACTACCTCCGCCGCATGTATGAATCCGGCGCCGAAGAGATGGCGCAATGGTTGACCCCGCGCCTGCTGGCGCACCGGGACCGCATGTACCAGCAGCACATCAGGCTGCCGCTGGTTTTCTGAGCCAAGCAATAACAAAAAAGGGAAAGCTGCCATGTTGTCACAACAGGATATATCCGACCGCCTCGAACTGCAGGATCTGGTGTATTTCTACTCTCACCTGATTGATACCAAGGCTTTCGATCAGCTCCGCGAGGTATTTACCGAGGATGCCCATATTGACTATTCCGCCTTTGGTGGCTCGGTGGGCAACCTGGAGGAGACCATTGCCTATCTGAAGCAGGCCGTCGCCGACGAGATTTTCCCCAATAGCCAGCATCTGAATGCCAACCTGCAGTTCACGGTAAACGGCGACAGCGCGACGGGCCGTGTGATGTGTTTCAATCCGATGGAAATGAATCTCCCGGACGGTGGCCAGCAGGTATTCCTGATCGGTCTTTGGTACCTGGACGAATACCGCCGCACGCCCGCTGGCTGGCGTATCAGTCGACGTGTGGAGGAGAAAAGCTGGATATTCAACGCGCCGGATTTCATGAACCTTTGAAGGCAGACGGATGATCGATCTCTACACGGCACCGACGCCCAACGGCTACAAGGCCTCCATCGCGCTGGAGGAGATGGAAATCCCCTACCAGGTACACACCATCGACCTGGGTGCCGGTGAACAGAAAACGCCGGCGTTCCTCCGCATCTCGCCCAACGGCCGCATCCCGGCCATCACCGACCGGGATGAGGACAACTTTGCCGTGTTTGAATCCGGTGCGATCATGATCTACCTGGCGGAGAAAAGCGGCAGGTTCCTGCCCACTGATGTCCGCGGTCGTTCGCGCGTGCTGCAGTGGCTGATGTTCCAGATGGGCGGTGTAGGCCCGATGATGGGCCAGGCCAATGTGTTCTATCGCTATTTCCCGGAAAAGATCCAGCCCGCCATTGATCGCTACCAGGCCGAAGGTCGGCGCCTGTTCGAGGTGCTGGACACGCGGCTGGGCGAGAGCGAATTTCTCGCCGGTGACTACAGTATCGCCGACATGGCCAACTGGGCGTGGGTCAGGACCCACCGCTGGTCGGGTATTTCCATCGAGGGCCTGGATAATCTCTCGCGCTGGATGGGGGCGATCTCCGGGCGGCCCCGTGCCAGGGCCGGGGTCAGGGTGCCGGTGGATATTGCAGAACTCATGGATGCGAAGAACACCGAGGATGCGGAAGCGTTTTCACGCCGTGCGCGGACCATGGTTACCGGCGCAGCTTCGAACGATCGGGACGGCTGATGCCAGACCTGCTGCACGGCGCAGCAGGCAAGGCAGTGCTCAGGCATGTGGCCACTGCTGCAGGTGCCGGGCCCGGATTGCCTGCTTCAGCAGTTTGCCGGTGGCGTTGCGGGCCAATGGTTCTGCGGAAAAGAGCCACTGGGTGGGGACCTTGAATCCGGCCAGGTGTTCTTTCAGGTACGCCGCCAGTTCTTCCGGGCGCAGGTCGGGGTGGCCGTGCACCGTGGCAGCCAGCTCTTCCCCCAGTTCGGGGTGTGGCAGTCCGTAGACTGACGCTTCGTGCACACGCGGGTGTGCGGTGAGAACCCCTTCCACCTCAATGGGGTAAATATTTTCCCCGCTGCGGATCACCATGTCCTTGATCCGGTCCACGACATAGACGAAGCCGTACTCGTCCTGGTAGCCGATGTCCCCGGTACGTACCCAGCCGTCGACAAAGGTCTCTGCCGTAGCCTCGGGCAGGTTCCAGTACTCGCGGGCATTGGTGGGGCTGCGCAACATCAGTTCTCCGGCCTCGCCCGGGGGGAGGGTTTTACCGTCAGCGTCCACCGCGCGCAGCTCCACGATGGGTGACAGGGTGCCGGCGGAAGTGGGGCAGACCCGGTAGGCCTCCCCGGTACAGCTACTGCCGGCGGCGTTGGTTTCGGTCATGCCGTAGCCCGTGCCGGGGTAGGCGTCGGGAACCTTGTTGTAGATCAGGTCCTTGAGGTGGGGCGGGCAGGCGGTGCCGCCGGCGCCAAGGGAAAACAGGCTGCTGGTATCTGTGTGCGCAAATTCGGGCGATTCCAGCATGGCAATGGTCATGGCTGGCACGCCGGTGAACACGGTGATGCGCTCGCGTTCGATAACCTTGAGGGCGGCCACCGGGTCCCACTTGTACAGGATGCTTGTCTTGCGTCCACCTCGAAGGTTGAGCAGGAACACGGCATAGCACCCGGAAACATGGAACAGGGGCACGGACAGCAGGGTGGAGGGCTCGAAGCCCGAGGACATCATCTTGCCGATGATCTCCGGGTTGGCCATCGCCGACATGTAGGCCATCAGTTCGAAGTTGTACAGGGACTGGGCTATGGCTAAGTGGGTGGAAGCCGCGCCCTTGGGTTTGCCGGTGGTGCCCGAGGTGTACATGATCATCACCAGGTCATCCGGGCTGATGGCTACCTGCGGGCATTCCGCCGGGCCGCGTTGGGTATCTTCCCAGGTGTCGGCGCCACTGGTGTCAGTGCCGGCGCCGCGGGCCACGACGGCTTTGCAGCCCAGGTCGCTCAGGCGCGGCTGTACCAGGGCAAACCGCTCTGGATCACACACGAGAAGGCTGGCACCGGCATCACCGAGTGCGTAGCCCAGTTCTTCCGCCCGGCCCCAACTGTTCAGGGGAACAACTACCGCTCCCACCGAAACGGCGCCGACAAAGGCAAACATCCACTCCGGATAGTTGCGCATGGCGATGGCCACCCGGTCTCCGGGCTTGATCCGCGCAACATTGACCAGGTAGTGCGCGAAGCGGTCGACTGCGGCGAAAAACTCCGTGAAGCTGTAGCGCTCGTCCTCATAAGTGATGGCGGTCCTGTCGCCGTGGGCCCGGCCGGCATCCAGGGCAACGCGCAGGTCCACTGGTGCGTTGCGGTAGCAGCGCAGTTCAATACCGCTGACAGTGCGGGTCTCCAGTTCGAAGGGGGCTCCGGGGGCGGTCAGCTGTTCACAGGCGGTACGCAGGCGGGTACTGATTGCGGCGACTTCGTTCATGGTGATCTGGGTTCTCCCGGTCGTCGTCAGGTTGCGGGGCAGGATTTGGCGCTCGGGGGATGATACACAAGGCCGGCAACCGGGGGCAGGGTGGACAGCAGTGGTGCTGCGAATTGAAGCGGGCTGGTCCATTCCGTTACACTGCGCCGCTTCGTGCAGACCGGGACTAATCGTGGCAACCATCATCACCTGCAACACCAACGGCATTCGCGCCGCCGCCCGCAAGGGGTTCTTTGCCTGGCTGGCGCAGCAGGATGCGGATGTGGTCTGCATCCAGGAGACCAAGGCGCAGGAGGGGCAACTTGCGGACCCGGTATTCACCCCGGAAGGCTACCATTGCTTCTACAATGACGCTGTCAAGAAAGGCTACAGCGGCACCGCGCTGTATTCCCGGGTCAGGCCGCGGGGCGTTGTAACCAGGCTGGGCTGGGACTCAGCGGATACCGAGGGTCGCTATCTGCAGGCGGATTACGATGGAGTCAGTGTCATTTCCCTGTACCTGCCCTCCGGGTCCAGCAGCGAGGCGGCGCAGGCCAGGAAATTCGATTTCATGGCGCAGTTTTACGACCACCTGCGCGGCCTGCGCCGCGAAAATCGCGAGTTCATCATCTGCGCCGACTGGAATATCTGCCATCGGCCGATCGACCTGCGGAACTGGAAGGCCAACCAGAAGAACTCCGGGTTTCTCCCCGAGGAGCGCGCCTGGCTGGACAAGGTCTACGATGAGCTGGGCTACGTCGATTCCTTCCGCCTGGTGAACTCGGAACCGGACCAGTACACCTGGTGGTCCAACCGCGGCCAGGCCTGGGACAGGAACGTGGGTTGGCGGCTGGATTACCAGTTGATCACGCCGGGGCTGGTGCCCGTGGTCAAGGCTGCGGATATCTACAAGGCCCAGCGTTTTTCCGATCACGCTCCGCAGATCATGGAGTACGACCTCGAGCTGCGCGCCTGACCGCGCTGTGCTCGCTGCCCGCATTGCAGGTGCAGGGGATTCACTGTACATTTGCGCCTGTTTGCAACCTCTCTTATCCGCTTTTCCCCTGGATTCGCCAACAAGGAGTTCTCATGAGTTTGTTCATTGCCAGCGCCCATGCCCAGGCCGAAGGTGCCCCCGCCGGCGGAGGCGAAATGTTCCAGATTGTCTTCCTCGTCGGCCTCTTCGCGCTGTTCTATTTCATTGCGATTCGCCCCCAGCGCAAGCGCCAGAAAGAACATGCGCAGATGGTGGCGGCTCTCGCCAAGGGGGACGAGGTGGTTACCAGCTCTGGCATCCTCGGCCGTATCACCAGCCTGGATGACAACTACATCGTCCTGAACGTCGCCAACAACGTGGAGATGAAATTCCAGCGTATTCATGTGCACGCGGTGCTGCCGAAGGGAACCCTCAAGTCCATCGGCTGATGGCCGCGCTGGAACTCCCGCCCCGGGTCGAATTGGCCCGGCGGCCCACCCCGCTGCAGTACCTGGCTCGGGCCAGCGAGCGCTGGGGGCGGGGACACCGGCTCTGGGTCAAGCGCGACGATCTCAGCGGTTGCCTGCTCAGCGGCAACAAGGTCCGCAAACTCGAGTTTATTATCGCCCATGCCCTCGCCGAGGGCTGTGACACACTGATTACCTGCGGTGGTGTACAGAGCAATCACTGCCGCGCCACCGCGTTTGCGGGCGCCCAGCTGGGGCTGTCGGTACACCTGCTGCTGCGGGGTGACGAGCCCACTGCCAGCGAGGGCAATTTCCTGCTGGACCAGTTGGCCGGTGCCACCATCAACTGCTACCCCAAGCGCCAGTACGCCAGCGAGCTGCCCGACCTGTTCAGCCATTGGCAGAAGCACTACGCGGGGCTCGGGCGCAAGGCGCTGGCGATTCCCACGGGTGGCAGTGACGGGCTGGGCGCCTGGGGCTACATCGCCGCCTGTGAAGAACTGGCAACGGACCTCGCCGCCGCCGGAATCGACAGCGCCCAACTGGTGACCGCAACCGGTTCGGGCGGCACCCAGGCCGGCCTGACCCTCGGCGCCAGCCTCTACAACCTTCCCCTTACCGTGTGGGGGGTCAATGTCTGCGACGATGAACAGTATTTCCTGGACAAGGTGGCGGCAGACAGCGCCGACTGGCGTGCCCGTTTTCCGGGAGTGCCGGCTTTCACGCCGGAAACCCGGGTACTGGACGGTTATGTGGGTGAGGGTTACGGAGTTGCCGGGCCCGAGGTGTTTGCGCTGATTGCGGAACTGGCGTCCCTGGAGGGCCTGTTGCTGGATCCGGTATACACGGGCAAGGCGTTCCAGGGCATGCTCGCCGAGATTGAGGCGGGGCGGTTTGGTGATTGCCGCGATATCATATTCCTGCATACCGGCGGTGTATTCGGTGTCTTCCCGCAGGCTCAGAATTTCACCTTGACCAGCGCCAACGTGCGCGACTGAACCCGGGGGACGGCAATGAGCGAAGCCATCACAACCATAAACGGCTGGGCCTGGGGCCCGGTGATGCTGGTACTGCTGCTCGGTACAGGCCTGTACCTCAGTATTGGCTTGCGCTTCCTGACCCTGCGCAATATCCCGCGGGCGTTTGCGCTCCTGTTCCGTGGCACGGAAGGTCACGGCAAGGGGGATATATCCCCGTTCAGCGCCCTGATGACGTCTCTCTCTGCCACCATCGGTACCGGCAACATTGCCGGGGTAGCCACCGCCCTGGTGCTGGGCGGGCCCGGAGCCCTGTTCTGGATGTGGATCACGGCCCTGGTCGGGATGGCGACCAAGTATGCCGAGGCGGTCTGTGCCGTGCGTTTCCGGGAGCAGGACGCCGCCGGTAATTACAGTGGCGGCCCCATGTACTATATCCGCAATGGCTTGCACAAACGCTGGCACTGGCTGGCCTGGGCCTTTGCCATTTTCGGTACCCTCGCCGGGTTCGGGATCGCCAATACCGTGCAATCCAACTCCGTATCCCAGGTGTTGCAGGATTCCTTTGCCGTGCCGCCCCTGGTCACCGGCCTGGTGCTGATGGTGCTGGTGGCGGCGGTGATCCTCGGCGGGGTCAAGCGCATTGCCCATGTCGCCAGCTGGCTGGTTCCCTTCATGGCCCTGAGTTATATCCTGATGGGCCTGATTGTCGTCATTACCCACATCAGCGCGGTGCCGGCGGCGGTAGCGGTCATCGTTGAATCCGCCTTTACCGGGTCAGCCGCCACTGGTGGCTTTGCCGGCGCCACTGTCTGGGCGGCTATCCGTTTCGGCGTTGCCCGCGGGGTTTTCTCCAATGAGGCCGGGCTCGGCAGTGCGCCCATTGCCCATGCCGCGGCCCGCACCGATCAGCCGGTACAGCAGGGCATGATCGCCATGCTCGGCACCTTTATCGACACCCTTGTGGTTTGCACCATGACCGGCCTGGTGATTGTGATCATGGACGTGCTGCCCTCCGGCGTCAGCGGCGCCAGCCTCACCTCCATGGCCTTTGCCGGCGGCATGCCCGGCGGGCAGTACGTGGTATCCCTGGGCCTGTGCCTGTTCGCCTTTACCACCATGATCGGCTGGTCCTTCTACGGTGAGCGCTGCGCGGTATTCCTGTTCGGGATCCGGGCAAGTTTGCCATTTCGCCTGCTCTGGGTAGCCGCCATTCCAGTCGGAACCATGATCGAACTCGAGCTGGTGTGGCTGATTGCCGATACTCTCAACGCCTTCATGGCGATTCCCAACCTTATTGCCCTGCTACTGCTCGGGCCGCTGGTCTTCCGCATCAGTCGCGAGTACTTCAGCTCGGGAACCTGATGGCCACGTGTCCGTGGCAGGGGTTGCACAAGGTGTTCCCGGCTATGCGCAGCATTGCGTAAGGAGTAAACTCCCGCGCATGGTCAAAGACATTTCCAACAAGCTGGTGATCGCGATCTCTTCCCGCGCCCTGTTTGATCTGGACGAGAGCCATCGCGTCTTCCAGCAGGAAGGTCTGCAGGCCTATTCCGAGTACCAGATTGCGCGCGAGGAAGAGCCGCTGCAGCCCGGCGAGGCCTTCCCGCTGGTGCAAAAGCTGCTGCGCCTCAATACCCTGCTTGGAGACAACGCGCAGGTGGAGGTGGTTCTGCTGTCGCGGAACAGCGCTGACACCGGCCTGCGGGTGTTCAATTCCATCCAGCACTACGACCTGCCGATCAGTCGCGCCGCTTTCTGCGGTGGCGAGAGCCCCTGGCGCTACATCAACGCCTTTGGCTGCCAGCTTTTCCTGTCCAACGAAGCGGAGGATGTCCGCTACGCCCTCAACTGCGGTGTCGCCGCGGCGACCCTGGTCTCCAACAAGGGCGGCAACAGCGGTTCGGACCAGCTGCGCTTTGCCTTTGATGGCGACGCGGTGGTGTTTTCGGACGAAGCCGAGCGTGTGTACAAGACAGAGGGCCTGGAGGCATTCACCGCCAGCGAGCAGGCAGCGGCCAGAACGCCCCTGAGCGGCGGCCCATTCAAGCCATTCCTCGCTGCGTTGCACCGCCTCCAGCAGGCCTTTCCTGCCACCGAGGCGCCGATTCGCACGGCACTGGTAACCGCCCGCTCAGCCCCAGCCCACGAGCGCGTCATCCGCACCCTGCGCGCATGGGATATCCGCATTGACGAATCCATTTTTCTCGGCGGGCTGAACAAGACCGAGTTCCTGCGCGCCTACCAGGCGGATGTATTCTTCGACGATCAGGAAACCCACTGCCAGCTGGCCAGTCCCCATATCGCCACCGGGCATGTACCCCATGGGGTGGCGAACAACTGAGTCAGTTTTTCGATTCGTTATTCCATTGGTGTTGGCAAGTCGCCTCTTTAAATACTATTCTTCATAAGCGTTACGGCCCCGCCGCAATTGAGGGCCGCGCTCAGGGGAGACTGGCAGGCGATGAAACTGCAGCAATTACGCTACATCTGGGAAGTCGCTCACCATGAGCTCAACGTCTCGGCGACCGCCCAGAGCCTGTACACCTCGCAACCCGGTATCAGCAAGCAGATTCGCTTGCTGGAGGATGAACTGGGGGTGGAGATCTTCGCCCGTAGCGGCAAGCACCTGACCCACGTTACCCCGGCTGGTGAGGCGATTCTGCAGGCGGCGGGGGAGGTGCTGCGCAAGGTAGAGAGTATCAAGCAGGTGGCCCAGGAGTATTCCAACGAAAAGAAGGGCAGCCTTTCCATCGCCACCACGCACACCCAGGCACGCTACGCGCTGCCGGCCACCATCCGCTCCTTTATCGAGCGCTATCCCGATGTATCGCTGCACATGCACCAGGGCACGCCAATGCAGATTTCCGAGCTGGCCGCGGATGGCACTGTGGACTTTGCCATAGCGACCGAGGCGCTGGAGCTGTTCAGCGACCTGATCATGATGCCCTGCTATCGCTGGAACCGCTGTGTGCTGGTGCCGCGAGACCATCCCCTGACCCAGCTGTCGGAGCTGACCCTGGAAGATGTCGCCGAGCACCCGATTGTGACCTACGTATTCGGGTTCACCGGTCGCTCCAAACTCGACGAGGCTTTTGTCGCCCGCGGGCTGGTTCCCAGGGTGGTATTCACGGCCGCCGATGCGGATGTCATCAAGACCTATGTCCGCCTCGGGCTGGGTATCGGGATCGTGGCCGCCATGGCCTACGATGAGCGCGCCGATGCCGACCTTGTTGCCCTGGATGCCACCAGGCTGTTTGCCAGCAGCGTAACCAAGATTGGCTGCCGCCGCGGTACCTTCCTGCGCGGCTACATGTATGACTTTATTGAGGATTTTGCCCCGCACCTGACCCGGGAAGTGGTGCAGCAGGCCTTTTCCCACCCCAGCAAAACCGAACTCGACGAGCTCTTTTCCCATATCGAGCTCCCGGTTTACTGAGATTTTTTGCCCGCCGTGCTTGTGGCGGCTGGCACCCTTGGGTAGATTGTGCCGCTTTCTAGTCAGAGTTGGGGGATCGAAACGTGGAATTGGCTTGCCTGGATCTCGAGGGGGTACTGATACCGGAAATCTGGATCGCCTTCGCCGAGCGCACCGGTATTCCCGAACTGCGCGCCACCACCCGGGACATCCCCGACTACGATGTGCTGATGAAGCAGCGCTTGCGTATCCTCGACCAGCACGGTCTCAGGATCAACGATATCCAGGAAGTCATCGCCACGCTGGAACCCCTGCCCGGCGCTGCGGATTTCCTCGACTGGCTGCGCGAACGCTTCCAGGTGATCATCCTTTCCGACACCTTCTACGAATTCTCCGCGCCGCTGATGCGCCAACTGGGCTGGCCGACGCTGTTCTGCCACCGGCTGGAAGTGGATGACAGCGGCCGGGTGGTCGACTACAAGCTGCGCCAGAAGGATCCCAAGCGCGCATCCGTGCAGGCCCTGCACAGCCTCCACTACCGGATCATCGCCGCCGGCGATTCCTACAACGACACTACGATGCTGGGGGAGGCCGATGTCGGCCTCCTTTTCCACGCGCCGCAGAACGTGATCGACGAGTTTCCGCAGTTCCAGGCGGTGCACGACTTTCCGGCCCTGAAACAGGCCTTCGTTGACGCCAGCAACAGGCCCCTCTCAGTCTGACCCGCGCCCAGCCACATTCTTCCTCGTCCAGCTGCTACCGGAACCGCTGTTCAAGGGTGCTCAGGAATCGCCCGACCTTGTCGTAGGTCTCCTGGTACTCCTGATCCGCCTCTGAATCCGCCACAATCCCGCCGCCCCCCCAGCAGCGCAGACTGCCGTTATTGGCGACCAGGCTGCGGATGGCGATATTGCTGTCCATGTGCCCGTCTGCGCTGATATACAGCAACGAGCCGCAATAGGCCTCACGGCTGTAGGGTTCGAGTTCGGCAATGATCTGCATCGCGCGGCGCTTGGGGGCGCCCGTGATGGAACCGCCGGGGAAGCTGTCGCGCAACAGGTCGAAGGGGCTGCGATCGGGTGCGAGTTCGCCGCGGATGGTGCTGACCAGGTGGTGCACGGTGGGGTAGGTTTCCAGGGCAAACAGCTGGTCGACGCGAATGCTGCCGGGTACGCAACTGTGACCGAGGTCGTTGCGCAGCAGGTCTACGATCATCAGGTTTTCGGCCCGGTCCTTGGGGCTTTCGCGTAGTTCCCGGGCGCTGCGGAGGTCCCGATCCGCATCCGCGAACCGCGGGCGGGTGCCCTTGATGGGCCGGGTTTCCACCTGCTGGCCCTGCAGTGACAGGAACCGCTCCGGCGACAGGCACAGCAGCGCCTGCTGTGCGCTCAGCTGCAAGTAGCCGGAAAATGGTGCGGCGGCGACCTCGCGCAGTACCCTGTAGGCGGCAAAGGGGTCACCGCTGCAGGGGGCCTCGAAGCGCTGCGCCAGGTTCACCTGATAGCAGTCTCCGGCCTGGATATAGGCCTGGATCCGGGCAAAGGCCGCCCGGTAGTCGTCGCGGCTGATCCCGGGGACAAAGCCGCCCTGCAGCCGGAACGAGTCACTGCCAGTGCATGGCGGTGCGGCCGTCAGCCGCTGCCGGAGTTCCCGCCGGGTCGCGGCGCTCACCCAGGGCAGGGAGACGAGGACGGATCGCTGCAGCAGGTGATCCTGGACGAGGCACCAGTCATAGGCGCCGATGTGGGCGGCCGCGGTAGATGTGCCGCTGGCTTGCGGGTGCTCGACCCCGTGCAGGGCGTTGCCGGGCTCGTAGCCCAGGTAGCCGAGGAGGCCTCCGCAGAAAGGCAGTCGCTGGCCGGCCGGCGCAATGCCGGCATAGCGTTCCCGGTGAAAGCATGCCAGATCGTCGAAGTAACTGCGCCAGGTGGCTGCGGGTGCCGTCGCAGCGGGCGCCCGCGGCGTTTCCGCGGCCGGGTCCGCCACCAGAATGTCATAGCGGCCATTGCCGGCCCAGGGCTGCGCGCTGTCCAGCCAGGCGGGCAGCGGCAGGTCGCGCAGGGCGGTAAACAGGCGCGCGCTGTCGGGCTGCCATTTGAGCTCGTCGAAATGCAGGCTCACGGCTTGCCACCGCATGGGCATGCTAACCCGGAGCTATGTTGACGCCGAATATTTGCGTAGTGGCAGCTAAGGAAAATTACGCAATCCGCAGTATGGAGGGGTAAAAGGCAGGGCATATGCAGTATCTTTCGCTGTCGCGTTAGCGGGCTGTTAAATTGACATTCCCACGCCTTGGAATTAATGTGGTGCGCCGAATTTGAGCCGGGGATTCATCCTAAGCCCGGCCGCTGTCACATGTAAACCCGGGATCCTCGAGATAGAGGGAAAAGGCAGTCGCCGGCTTGCCCCGAGTCGGCGTCGCACCAGCATGGGAAAATGGAATGAAAACAAGCACTGATAACGACCTGATCGCCTCTCTCAACAACCCGTTTGCCACCGAGGATGAGCGGGAGTTCAAGGTGCCTGGCCAGCTGGAATCAGCGCCCGGTCTCTATGAGAAAGCGCTGAAGGCTGGCTGGGAACTGCAGCAGCGTCCGCTGCGGGCGGCCGGGGTGCGCAACATCCAGCGCCAGCACCAGAAGAACCGGATGACCATCTGGGAGCGGATCGACTGCCTGGCGGACGAGGCGCCCACGGTGCTCTACCAGAACTGGGGGCCCAACCTGGATGGCGCCTCCCTGGTCACCGCCCTGATCAAGGTCAATGGCCGCGATGTAGCCATTTACGGTCACGACTTTACCGTTCGTGCCGGCTCCATGGACGCCACCAACGGCAAGAAACTGGCGCGCCTGTTCGAGCTGGCCGCGAAGCGCAGGATTCCCCTGGTAGGCCTGAACGACTCCGCGGGTGCCTATATCCCCGCGGGTGTCGGCGGCCTTGATGGCTATGCGGATGCATTTACCGCGCTGCGCAAGATCAGCGGCGTGGTTCCGAGCATCATGTGCATGTTCGGGTTCAACGCCGGCGGCGGCTCCTATCTTCCGCGCCAGGGCAGCTTCCTTATCCAGCCCAATGACACCTTCTTCGGGCTCACCGGCCCCGGCGTGGTGAAATCCGTGCTTGGCGAGGATGTAACTCCGGACGAACTCGGTGGCCCCGGTGTGCACAGCCAGAGCGGCGTGACAGATTTCGTGGTACCCGACGAAGTGGCGGCCCTGCGCAAAGTGCGGGCCCTGTTGAACTACCTGCCGGACAACAACAGCAGCGCGGCCCCTTTCCTGGCGTCATCGGATCCGGTCAGTCGCAAGACCTGGGATATCGATATCCTGCTGAAAAAAGCCTTCAATTCACCGACCGGCTACAATACTCCGATTGACATCAGTATTCTTATCCAGCAGCTGTGCGACCACGGCGATTTCATCGAGATCCAGGCCGAACGGGCCCGCAACACGATTACCGCGCTGGGCCGCCTCGGTGGCAACGTGGTGGGCTTCGTGGCCAACAACTCGGCGGTGGCATCGGGCCAGATAGACATTGCCGCCGCGTACAAGAATGCGCGCTTCATCCGCTTCTGCAACCTGTACAACATTCCCATTATCTTTCTTGAAGACACCACCGGCTTCCTTCCCGGCAAGGAGCAGGAGGCCGGTGGTATCGTGCAGGCGGGCCGTGCCATGCTGGACGCGATCGTCGATCTGCGCACCCCGCGCTTCCTGGTGCTGGTGCGCAACGCTTTCGGCGGCGCCTACGCCTCCTACAACAACTATCCCACCGGTGCGGATTTTGTTGTGGCGCTGCCAACCACCCGCGTGGCGGTGATGGGGCCGGCGGGGGTCGAATATGTCTACAAGGATGAGCTGCGCAAGATTCGCGCCGGGGTCGCGGACAAGGTCGCCGCCGAGACGAAGGCGCAGGTGAGCGCGGGTCTGGCGCCGGAGGAGGCGAAAACCGTTGCCACCCAACTGGTCAACGCCTGGGTCCGCTCCGAGGAGCAATTGCTGGCCCAGCGCTACGAACAGGAACTGATGAATCCGAACGAGGCGCTCAGTCTGGGGTCGATTTCCCAGATCGTGATGCCATCGGACCTGCGCCAGGTGCTTGCCGAGCACATGGATTTCTGCCTGCGGCACTACACACCCGAGCCGCTCACGTCCGTCCAGCGTGAGTTTCACTAAGGCCGCCCCAATAAGACAGATTGAGGAAAGATCGCGTGTCAAATGAACATTACCTGCGCAACCCGCTGATACATCGTGACCGCCGTCTGGCGCGGCAGGCATCGCCCTGGGTGGCGCAGTTTGACTGCAGCGACCTGCGGCCGCTGATTATCTGCCGGGGCCCCATTCGCAAGGAGGCGATGGATGTCTTCAGTGAGATGGGGATAGACCATTTCGGCATCCTGCTTTCGGAAAAGGATTCCATCGTCTACCAGAACGCACTGGCACCCGAGCTTCGTTCCCTGACGGATCCGGACCGGGTGCACCGGGTGCCGGATTACACCGGCGCCAACAAGGAGGAGCGGGACCAGCGCATTGCGCAGATCATCAGCATTGCCCGCGATAA
>JBFHFJ010000041.1:0-17078 GCA_041583655.1 Haliea sp.
CGGGCGTCCCTGAAGACGAAGCAGGGGGCACGCTGCATCGCTTCCCCGCACACTGTGGTCTTGACGCCGCCGCTCTCGCGTATCACCTTCATGCCGCGGTTGTAACTGGCCAGCATGGTGCCCTCGACCGTGGCCATCGGTACGTAGAACTCGCCCCTGGCGTGCTCGCCGTCAATCAGCAGGGGCCCGGCCAGGCCGACCGGAATCTGGACCGCGCCAAACATGTTCTCGATATTGCCGGCCATGACTTCGGGCTCGAAGGAGAACTGCCGCGTATGGTGCAGTGTCGCCGGGGTTTTCTCCTCAATGAAGGCCTGGCGTTTGGCGATGATGTCTCTGTCGTAGTCGTTTTCGTTGTTGCGCGGGATTTTGTTATTGCTCATGGCGTGGCCCTCGGAAAAACGCAAGGGTAGGAAAAAGGCCACCTCAGCGCAAGCAAGGCCGCGCCTGGGTGTCAGCCGGCGGATCGTTCCAGGTGCCGTTCGATAACGCGCAGGAAGTCGCGCCCGTATTTGTCACGCTTGCGCTCGCCAACCCCGCTTAACCGGCCAAATGCCTGGATGTCGCGCGGCAGTGCGGCGCACATCTCCTGCAGGGTGCGGTCGTGGAAAATAATGTACGGTGGTATGCCCTGTGCTTCCGCAAGGGCCCGACGGCACTCGCGCAGGGCCTCCCAGAGGCCCACATCCACCTCCTCGGGCAGCGCCTGGCGGGTCTGCTGGCGGGTCGGTTTGCGGGCGATATCCTTGCGCAGTTGCAGGGTTTCCTCACCCTTGAGCAGGGGCCGGCACTTGTCCTGCAGGCGCAGGGCGCCAAAGCGCTCCAGGTCCGCGCTGAGGTACCCCCCGGCGACCAGCTGGCGGAACACGGAACGCCACTGGTGGTTGTCCAGCGATTTGCCGACGCCGAAGGTGGGCAGGCAATGGTGGTCGTACTGGAAAATACGGTCGTTCTCAACGCCGCGCAGCACCTCGATCAGGTGATTGACGCCAAAGCGCTGCCCGGTGCGGTAGACCGCGCTCAGCGCCATGCGCGCCGCCTCAGTGCCGTCCCAGGTGGGGACAGGGTCCAGGCAGGTGTCGCAGTTGCCGCAGGGCGCTGGCAGCTCATCGCCGAAGTAGTGGAGCAGGGCCTGGCGACGGCAGCTGGTGATTTCGCAAAGGCCGAGCATGGCGTTGAGACGCTGCTGCTCCGCGCGCTTGTGCTCGGCGCTGCCCTCTGAGCCGTCCATCATCTGGCGCAGTTTGAGGACATCCTGCAGCCCGTAAACCAGCCAGGCGTTCGCTGGCAAACCGTCGCGGCCGGCGCGGCCGGTTTCCTGGTAGTAGGCCTCGATGGTCTTGGGCAGGTCCAGGTGGGCGACGAAGCGCACATCCGGTTTGTCGATGCCCATGCCGAAGGCAATGGTGGCGACCATGATGACCGCGTCCTCGCGCAGGAAGCGCGACTGGTGGCTGCTGCGCAGGTTGGCCGGGAGGCCGGCGTGGTAGGGGAGCGCGTTGTAACCCTCCTGCTGCAGCCACAAAGCGGTCTCCTCCACTTTCTTGCGGGACAGGCAGTAGACAATACCCGCATCCCGCGGGTGCTCTGCCTGCAGAAAGCGCAGCAGCTGCTGCTTCGGGTTCTGCTTCAGGGCGATGCGGTAGCGGATGTTGGGTCGGTCGAAGCCGGCGATGAATTTCTCCGCGCCCTCCAGGTCCAGCCGGGTAATGATTTCCTGGCGGGTTCGGGCGTCGGCGGTCGCGGTGAGGGCAATCCTCGGTACGCGGGGAAAGCGCTCGTGCAACAGGCTCAGCTGCAGATAGTCCGCGCGGAAGTCGTGGCCCCACTGGGATACACAGTGGGCCTCATCAATGGCGAACAGGGCAATGTCGGCGCGCTCCAGCAGGGCCAGCATTCGACCCTGCACCAGCCGTTCGGGGGCAATGTACAGCAGGTCGAGTTGCCCCCGGATCAGGGCCTGTTCCACCTCCTGGGCGGTGACCGGGTCGAGGCTGGAGTTGAGGTAGGCGGCCCGCACACCGAGTTCACGCAGGGCATCGACCTGGTCCTGCATCAGGGCAATCAGCGGCGAGATCACGATCCCGCAGCCCTCGCGCACCAGGGCCGGAACCTGGTAGCAGAGTGATTTGCCGCCCCCGGTGGGCATCAGCACCAGGGCGTCCTGGCCGTCGACCAGCCGCTGGACGACGGCCTCCTGCAGGGGGCGAAAGGCGGGATAGCCGAAAACGGACTGGAGTACAGCGAGGGCGGAGGTCATGGCGGGCGAGTATACCTCAGTCCGGCCCGCTATCCGGTGGTCTTATCCGTGCAATAACGCCTGAATCAGTTCGTTGCGCAGCTCCCGGGGATCGATGACCCGGTCAAACGCCATGGCATCCGCCCCGGCCCAGGCGCCGCTTTGGTGGGTGGCCAGCTCCTCGGCGGTCGCGCTGTCGGCGCCGGTGGCCGCGGCGGCGCCCAGTGCCGGGATGCCGCCCAGGCTGACCCCCGGCAACGCGAGGCTCACCAGCTGCCGGTCCCACGGGTTCATGCCCATGACCGAGCTGCCGAATCCAAAAGCCTTGCGCAGGGTGACGACCACCTTCTGCCCGCGATAGCTGCGCTGGGCCCGGAACATGTTGGCCGCCGCCCGCAGCACCCCGGAACGCTCTGCAGCGGGCCCGGGCATCACCCCCGGGTTGTCGACCAGGGATACAAGCGGCACCCCGAAGCGGTGGGCGAGGTTGATGAAGTAGCTCGCCTTGTCCGCTGCCTGGCGGGTGATGGCGCCTGCCTCTACCGCCGGCTGGTTGGCGATAAGCATGCAGCTGCGGCCGCCAATCCGGGCGAGGGCTGCAACAAGGGTGCGACCGTAGTCCGGCTGCAATTCCAGCAGGCTGTCAGTGTCTACCAGCTCCCCGAGCACCCGGCGCATGTCATAGGGCTGCGCGACCGCCGGGGGAATGATGTCCAGCAGCCCCGGGACAGGGCGTGGCGCGCTTGCGGCGGGGTCTGCGGCGTTGGTGGCGGCGTCCGGCTCTGCCAGCAGCGCCAGGAAGCGGCGCGCCAGGCTGAAACACTCGGCTTCGCTGGCACAGCGCTGGTGGGCGACGCCGCTGTCCCGGGTGTGGAGCAGGGCGGAGCCCAGCTGCTCAGCGCTGGTGTCGATACCCATGGCGGCCTTGACCAGCGGCGGTCCGGCGCTGAACAGGGAGCTGCCCTCGGCCATGATCACCAGGTCGGCGAACATGGCGGCGAGGGCACCGTGCCCGGCGGAGCTGCCAAGCACCATGGCCACGATGGGTGCCCGGCCCTGCAGGTCAGCGAGCAGCTGCAGGTCCCCGGGGGCATGGGGGTAGCGTTCGGTCTGGTTGCTGGCACGCTCGCCGGCGCCGTCGAGCAAGACCAGCAGTGGATAGCGCCGCTCCAGGGCCAGTCGTACCAGACGGGCCCGCTTGGCGGCGTTGGGGTGGCCAATGGAACCGCCCTGGACGGTAAAGTCCTCCGCGAGGATGACACAGCGACGCCCCTCGACCTGCGCGGTGCCCGCCACCAGGCCGTCGGCGGGCACCGGTGGCTGCCCGCCCGGGTGCTGGCCGCCCGCCAGGGCGCCGTACTCTCTGAAGCTGTCGGGGTCGGCCAGCGCCTGAATGCGTTCCCGGGCGGTGAGCCGCCCGCGCCGATGCTGGCGGGCGATGCGTTCCTCGCCACCCTGGGCGGCCGCTGCCGCCTGGCGCTGGCGCAGCTCGGCCAGCATGGCGTCCCATTGCTTGCGGTATTCGGTCATGGTGGCGGGCCGTGTCAGCTGCGAATGGCACAAAATACGTAATGCCGTCGTTGCAGGCAATGGCCTGCGGCCGGGCCCCGGTTCAGTCTGTTGGCTCCCGGAGGCCTTTATGCCGCAGAGGATGTATCCGCGCGCGGTGCTGTCAGCCCAAACGCCGCCCAGTCCGGTTCCGCCATGCAGGCGGTGAAACGGGCGAAATTCCACGGCCAGCTGGAGGGAATGCCTTCCGCGTCCAGGTACCAGCTGACACAGCCGCCCCGGTACCAGACCGTGTTCTTGGCGGCGGCGATGCGTTCGGTTTCAAAGCGCTCCATGGCCTCGTGAGTGGGGGCGATTTCGGCGCAATCACCAGCCTGCAGGCGCGCCATCAGCTGGCTGATGTAACTCCACTGGTGCTCGGCGATGTCGATCAGGGAGAAGTTCCCCACCGGCCCGTTCGGGCCGTTGAGCATGAACAGGTTGGGAAAGTCGGGCATGGTCACCGCAAGGTAAGCTTTGGGGCGGTCGGCCCAGAAATCCTCCAGGCTCGCCCCGTTGCGCCCGTTGATGGTCATCGGGCGCATGAAATGATCGGCGTGGAAACCGGTAGCGTAGACGATCACATCCAGCGGGTGCAGTACCCCGTCCGCAGTGCGGATGCCCTCGGGTTCGATGCGCTCAATGCCATCGCGCACCAGGCGACTCTGTGGATGCTGTATGGCCTGGTAGTAGTCGGGCGAGAAGATCAGGCGCTTGCACAGGGGGGCATGGTCCGGGCGCAGCTGTTCCCGCAGCACCGGGTCGGTCACGGATTGCTCGAGATTGTCCAGGCAGGCTTTGGCCATTGCCCGTGCGGGCTCGGATTCCATGTCGGTGATGGACTGGGTATAGGCCTCGACTGCGGCCATGTACTCCTCCACGTTCATTGCCCGGGCGAGTACCTCGGGGTCCCGGAAGGCGGCCCGCTCGGTTTCGGTAAAGAACCCGTTCTCCACCGGCATGATCCACTGTGGCGTGCGCTGGTAGTGCTCCAGCAGCGCTGCCTTGCCCGCCAGCGCCGAGACAATCTGCACTCCGGTGGAACCGTTGCCGATGACGCCAATGCGCTTGCCTTCCAGCGCCACGCTGTGGTCCCAGCGGGCGCTGTGCATCAGGTCACCGCGGAAGGAAGCGGCCCCGGGGATGTCCGGGTAACGGGGGTGGTGGAGCACCCCGGTGGCGGCGACAAGAATGTCCGCGCTGTCGCGAAGCCCGCTGCGGAATTCCACATGCCAGCGCCCATCGCGGTAGTCCGCGCGGGTGGCCTCCTCGCCGAAACGGGTCAGTTTGTCGACGCCGTACCTGGCCGCCGTGCGTTCGAAGTAGGTCTGGATTTCAGGACCTGGAGGCAGGTGCCTGCTCCAGTCCGGATTGCGTTCGAAACTGTAGGTGTAGAAGTGCGAGGGCACATCGCAGGTCAGCCCCGGGTAGGTGTTGTCCCGCCAGGTGCCGCCGACCCGGTCGGCTTTCTCGTATAGAGTGACGTCGGTATGGCCCTGCTCCTGCAGGCGGATGCCGGCGAGGATGCCGGCCATACCGGCGCCGAGGACGATGATGCGTGGTTGTGTGGCGGGCATGAAGAGCACTCCTGGCTGCGGTGATTATGCCCATAGCTTAAGCCAGCAGGCGCTGTTTGAGCTTGGCAATTATGTTCAGTATTCTAGCAAGATTGTCCAAAACAGCCGGTGACCGAAGCAGTATGCCCAGCAATGTTCCCCAGCCCGGCCCCAGCCGGCGCAAGCCGATTGAGCCAGATGTCCCAAGTGCGACCTTCGGGCCACTGGTGGAACTGCTGCTGGCGGAGCTGGAGGCCTGCGGCCAGGCTGACGGCCTGCGCCAGCCGCCGCGCAGCCTGGCCGCATTTACGCGCTGGTATCTCGACGTGGTACAGCGTCTGGATGCATACCTGGCCGGTGGCGACGATCATGCACCGATGGCGCGAGCGGAGGTGGAGTTGATGTGCCGCTGCGCCCTGTCCGCCGCTGATCTGCGCGAGGTCATTGGGATCTGTGGGCGCTTCGCCAACATGCTGCAGCCCCGGGCCGGGCGTATTCGCCTGGAATCCGCGGCGGGGCGGGCGAGTTTTCGCCTCGATTCCCTGCGCAGCCGGCCCAGCACTGCCGGTAGCCTCGTGGATATCACCGGGCTCTTTGCCTTCCTGCAACTGTTCCAGTGGCTGCTTGGCAGGGAACTGCCGCTGCACCAGGTCCGCATCGGCCCCATTCGGCGCCAGGATGTGTTGCCCTTCCTGCGTCTGTTTGGAGCACCGGTTCTTGCCGGTGGCGAGGACTATGCCCTCGACTTCGCCGCGGCGGCGCTGGATCTGCCGGTGGTGCGAACACCTGGTGAATTCGCCGCGTTCTTCCACAGTTTTCCCTGCGCCGTCTTCGGTGCCCGTGGCCACAGTCTGCCAGCCCAGGTCTCCGCGCTTCTGGCTGCCGCCCTGCGCCACGGTGCGCCCATGCCGAGCCAGACGCAATTGGCGGAAGACCTGGGGCTGCCGCTTACAACCTTTCGCCGACGCTTGCGCCAGCGGGGAAGCGGTTTCCGTGAGCTGCGGGAAGTGGCCCTGCGCAATGGCGCCTGCGAAGCGCTGGCACAGCGGGACCTGCGTATCCATGACATAGCCGCCAGCCTTGGCTTCGCCGATGCGGGAACTTTCAGCCGGGCATTTGGCCAGTGGTTTGGGATGTCTCCTGGGAAGTGGCGGGAGCAGGACCCCGCTCCGGACCCTGTACCGGACGGGGAAAATAAACATTGACCGATGGTTCAACCCCTGTATACTCGGTCTTGCTTGAACGTTTTACACCTATCTTATGTATACCATTTCGAAGTCACGCAGTTAGTACCTCGTCCCTGATTTCATAAGTAATTGCACTACCTCAAGCCTTACCGCCTTCTCCGGAAGGTTTATCTATACCTGAAATACAGGAACGCATCATGGCTACTAGCACCGGCACCGTAAAATGGTTTAACGAAACCAAAGGCTTCGGCTTCATCGAGCAGGAATCAGGCCCGGACGTATTTGCGCACTTCAGCGCGATCTCCGGCTCCGGCTTCAAGACGCTGATCGAAGGCCAGAAGGTCGAGTTCAACGTCACTCAGGGCCAGAAAGGCCCGCAAGCAGAAAACATCGTAGTCGTCTAAAGACCGCGTAGTTTCTGACAAGGCCCCCCGGTGGAGACACCGCGGGGCTTTTTTTGTGCCAGCAATTCCAGCCCCGCGGTTCAACATACCTTCCCCGCCGGTTTGCGCCGGGCGCGACGGCTAATCTATGGTGAGGTTTTACCAGTCCCCGGGGGGACGGCATGGACGCAAGATTCCTGTCTCACTCAAGCCCGCGTGATGGTCGCCCGCGGGCGCGCTGGCGCCCGGTTGTTCTGCTGCTCGCCGGACTGTTACCGCAGTCGCTGGCCTGGGCAGTGGTCGCGGATGGGGTACGCGCGCCCTGCGCACATTACCAGCCGCTGCGCCAGCCGTTCTTTGGCGACCTCCATGTGCATACCCGCTATTCCCTGGATGCCAGTACCCAGGGTACCCGCACCTCGCCAGCGGATGCCTACCGGTTTGCCCGTGGAGAGCGGCTGGGTATCCAGCCCTGGGATGAATCCGGCCAGCCCGCCCGCAGCCTGCAACTGCGCCGGCCGCTGGATTTTGCCATGGTGTCCGATCACGCAGAATTGATCGGTGAAGTGAACATGTGCGCCAACCCCGAGGTTTCCGGCTACGGCAGTTGGCAGTGTCGTTTCTACCGGGCCTGGCCGCGGGGTGCCTACTATCTGTTCAACTATATGGCCGCCATGCGCGCCTCTCACCTGGGTATGTGCGGCGACGACGGCGAACGCTGTCTCGCGGCTGCGCTGGCGC
This sequence comes from Haliea sp., assembly GCA_041583655.1. Taxonomy (GTDB): domain Bacteria; phylum Pseudomonadota; class Gammaproteobacteria; order Pseudomonadales; family Halieaceae; genus Haliea. The sequence continues at coordinate 7,655 of JBFHFJ010000041.1, forward strand.
CGTGGCAGGAGATGCAGGAGGCAGCCGAAAGTCACTACGACCGCTCCGCCGACTGCTCGTTTACCACCTTTGTCGGCTACGAGTGGACCGGGGTGCAGGCGGACTCCGGCGGTAACCTGCACCGCAATATCGTGTTTCGCAGCGGTGCTGTCCCGGAACTGCCCGTGAGCTACATCGACGCCCCCGGCGAGACCCTGTTGTGGGACGCGCTGGATGCCGGGTGCATTGGTGCCGGCAGCGGCTGTGACGCTCTGGTGATTCCGCACAACTCCAATCTGAGTGCGGGCCATATGTTCAGCAACCAGCTGGCCGATGGCGCGCCTGTGGATGCCGCCTATGCCCTGCGCCGCCAGCGTATGGAGCCCCTGGTAGAGATCATGCAGCACAAGGGGGCATCGGAGTGCTTCTTTGCCCCGGATATTACCCGCGACGAACTGTGTGCCTTCGAACAATTGCCCCTCGACAATATCGCCGGGTTCGATAATCCGCCAACAGCCAGGACCGGGTTCCTGCGGGAGACCTGGCAGCAGGGTTTGGCGCTGGAGGCGTTGCTGGGCGCCAATCCGTTCCGGTTTGGGGTGATTGCCAGCACCGATACCCACCTCGGCACGCCGGGCGCGGTGGAGGAAGACCGCTTTCTGGGCCACGGTGGCGCCGGGGTGCCGGCGCGCAAATCCGTGCCTCCGGGACTGTCGGACAAGCTCGAATACAACCCGGGCGGGCTCGCCGTCCTCTGGGCGGAGGAGAATACCCGCGATGCCCTGTTCAGCGCCATGCGGCGGCGCGAGGCCTATGCGACCAGCGGTCCGCGGATAGTGACCCGCCTGTTCGCCGGTTGGAACCTGGCCCCCGACCTGTGCACAGCGCCGGACCAGATCGAGCGCGCCTACGCCAGCGCGGTGCCCATGGGTTCAGCGCTGGGGCCGGCGCCCGCGGGGGGCGCCCTGCGCCTGCTGGTAGCGGCCGCGCAGGACCCCGGTACTGCCGAAAGCCCGGGTATGCCGCTGCAGAAAATCCAGGTGGTCAAGGGCTGGCTGGACGATAACGGTGAGACCCGTGAGCAGGTGGTGGATGTGGCTGGCGATGCGGTCAGTCGCGGCAGCGTGGACCCCGCCACCTGCGCCACCACCGGCAGCGGCCACGCCCGGCTCTGCGCGGTCTGGGAAGACCCGGAGTTTGATCCGGCGCAGCGTGCCTTCTACTACACGCGGGTGATGGAAAATCCCGGCTGTCGCTGGAGCCAGCGCCAGTGCCTGGCCGGAGGCGTCGACTGCGGTCGCCCCGAGACTATCGGCAAGGGCTTCGAGGGCTGCTGCGCGGCCAGCCACCGGCCGCTGGTACAGGAACGGGCCTGGACATCACCGGTCTGGTACCAGCCCTAGGGCCTCCCTGGCGTAGGCCAGGGCTGCTGGTGCGGCGACCCGCGTGCTGTAGCCCTCCAGGAACAGTTTACCCGCCACGGTGCCATCCGGGGCGACCACGATCATTCCGGGGTGGGGGATGCCGTAGTGCTCGTCGCCCGGGCGGTAGTCCTCGTGCAGGATTCCCAGGGTCTTGAAGCTGAGTGCCTCTACATCCGCCAGTAGCGGAATGTCGATCCCGTGCTGGCGCGCGAACGCCGCCTGCTCCTCGGGGCTGTCGTAGGTAATCCCCACCAGACCGATGCCCGCGGCGTCGAATGCGCCCCGGTGCTCCTGCAACTGTCGCATCTCGGCCATGCAGTACGGACACCAGACCAGGGACCGGCTGGCCACCAGCACGGTGCCATTGGCACCGGCAAAGCCGTCGAGCAGGGTAACCTCCCGGCCCTCGTGCAGCGCCCGCAGGCCCGGGAACTGCGAGCCCACGGCGGGCCCCAGGGAACGCTGTGCCTGCCCGGCGGAGACGAACATGTTCGCGGTCAGCCGGTTTTCCATGGTTTCCCGCAGGGGCTCGCGCAGGCTGTAGAAGATGCCGACGGCCAGCACCAGAACGATGATGGTGCCGATGATACGTTGTTGCATGGCTTTGTTCCCGGGGTCAGTCCTGAGCCGTCCAGTGTAACGCCAAAGCCTTCGTCCCGCTGGTATGAATGGCTGGCAACGACGACTTGTCGCTTGCACCGGGTTGCACGTATGCTTGCCCGTTTCGCATCTGGCACCCTGGATCCCGACACATGATCGACCAGCTCCTGATTTCCGGCCTGTTCCTGTGGCTTCTGGGTAGCCTGATTTTCAGCGACTGGGCACCCTCCAAGATCTTTCTCGGCACCATGCTCGCGGCGTATTTCCTGGGGCTGGTGGAAACCGCGCAGGTTCTGGAGAAGGCGTCCAACTCGGGCCTGGTCACGCTGATCCTGCTCTTGCTGGTGTCCATTGGCCTGGAAAAGCTGTCCTGGCTGAACAGTCTGTCCGGGCGCCTGATTTCCACCAGCTATACACTGAGCCTGTTGCGGCTGGGTGGCGTGACCGCCGTGTTTTCCGCTTTCGTCAACAACACGGCGGTGGTGGCGACGCTGGCCACCGCCGTGCGCGCGAATCGCCATCATCCCGCCTCGCGGCTGCTCATGCCGCTGTCCTATGCGGCGATCCTCGGCGGGACCATGACCCTGATCGGCACCTCCACCAACCTGATCGTCAGCAGCTTCCTCGAGGATGCGACCGGCGAGGGGCTGGCCTTCTTCGACTTTCTTCCGATCGGCGCAGCGGCGGTCGCGGTCGGACTGCTGGTGATGCTGGCGTCCTCGAGACTGCTACCTCGTGCCAGTGCTGAGCAACTACAGGTGGCGGAGTATGTGATTGAGGCGGAGGTAGGATCTGAATCCAGCCTGATCGGCAAGAGCATCGCGGACAATCGGTTGCGCGACCTTGACGCCCTGTTCCTGGTTGAGATCGTCCGCGGCGAGCACCTGATCTCGCCGGTGGCGCCGACCGAATTTATCGAGGCCGGCGACAAGCTGATTTTTTCCGGGGACATCACCCAGGTCAACGCCCTCGACGCCTTCGATGGCCTGCGCCTGTTCGCGGTGGAGGAGGGTTTGCTGCGGGAAAACATGATGGAAGTGATTGTCATGCCCAATGCCTCCATCGAGGGCAAGACCATCAAGGAATCCGGTTTCCGCTCCCTGTTTGATGCAGCGGTGGTGGGAATGCGCCGGGGTGGCAAGCGCCTGTCGGGCAAGCTCGGCAATATCACTATCCAGGCCGGCGACAACCTGATGCTGGCGACAGGGCCGGATTTCAACGAACGCAAGAACCTGGACAAGAATTTCGTGGTGGTGGACGACGCGGTGGCCGGCTCCAACACGACACCGCTGCAGAACTGGTCGGTCAGTCTGCTGCTCGCCTCCGTGGTATTGCTGGCGGCGCTGGAAGTTGTGCCCCTGATCAAGGGGCTGGCCCTGCTGCTGATCTGCATGCTGGGCCTGCGCCTGGTGCGTGGCTCCGAGTTGCGCCGGCGCTTCCCGTTCGAGATCTGGCTGATTATTGCGTCCGCGCTGACCCTGTCCCAGGCCCTGACCAATACCGGTCTGGTGGCGACCCTGGCCCTGTCACTGCAGCACCATCTCGTCGCCGTTGGTCCCTGGTCGGCGCTGCTGGGCATCTACCTCGGTACCTTGCTGCTCACTGAACTGATGACCAACAACGCGGCTGCGGCCCTGAGCTTCCCAATCGCCTTCGGCCTGGCCGAGGCCCTCGGGGTCAGCGCGATGCCGTTCGTGATGGCGGTCGCCTACGGCGCCAGTGCAAGTTTCCTGACCCCTTACGGCTATACCACCAATCTCATGGTGCAAAACCTCGGCGGCTACAGTATGCGGGATTACTTTCGCAGTGGCCTGCCGGTGTCCATTGCCTATTCCGCGGTGGTTCTCTGGCTGTTGCCCCGGCTTTTCCCCTTCTAGCGCGCACCGGCATCTGGCCGCCAGTTGTCGTGGGTGTAGAACTGCGCGTACCACTTGCGGAACTTGGCGAAGGGGCCATCGTTGTCGCACAGCATGGGCTTCTCGAAGTATTGCTTGTGGGTCCAGATGATGCGGTCCTCCTCCATCTGCCGGTAAATGTCCTTGACGATAGCGTCGGCGACGCCGCCTACCGGTTCCTTGCCGTCGACCTTTTTCTGGATGAAGGCGTAGAAAGCCTTTGAATTTTCGCTGTCCACCGGCGTCAGGTTGGCCATCAGCACCGTGTCACAGATACCGCTGAAGCGCACAGTGGCCTGCCCTGGCCCGGTACTCTTGTTGGTGATGGTGCCGGTGACTTCGCCGCGGGGCGTGGCCATCTTGCTGATCAGCTTGCCCGAGCGGTAGACGCCGTCGAACTCCATGACTTCGGGGGTGGGGATGTTCTGGGTGCCGTGAACGTACAGGAAATGGGCCGGGTCGACGGCGTTCTCGCCGATTTCCTGCATGTGGGTGCCGATCTCCCAGGTGTGGATCTTGAAGCTGCCCCATTCGTTGTTGTCGGCTGCGGCTTCCGGAATCTCCTCCGGCTCGAAATAGGGCGCTTCGCCTTCCGGGTGGTACCAGACGTAGATGACCTGGTTCAGCTCCCGCACGTGCCACGGCCGGATCACCTGCTCGCCGCGGGCAATCCGGGGCGGCAGATTGTTGGCGTAGGGCACGTCGGTGCACTGGCCATCGCCGTTGTATGCCCAGCCGTGGAACGGGCAGACAATGGAGTCACCGCGCACTTCTGAGCCAACGCCGGCCTGCCCGCGGATGCCGTAGCCAAGATGGGCGCCCATGTGCGGACAATAGGCGTCCAGGACCTTCGCTTCGCCGCTCTCGGTGCGGAACAACACCAGGTCGGTAGCGAAATAGCGCAGGGGCATGGACGCTGCGACAGGCAGATCCTGCGAGTAGGCGACCTGGAACCAGCCCAGGGGAATAGGCATCGGTATACGTTGACTCATGTTGGGATACTCCGTGTGTTGGCAGCATTGCGGTGACCTTGGGTACTCTACGGCAGCCCCGCAGTTATTGGTATGACTTGCAAATTTCTGGCGAAACGTTACCGGGGTAAATAATCATACCCTGGGGCTTATTCGTCATCGGCGAGTCACTGTCAGGCCCCGCGGCGGGGCGGGGCAGTTGACCGCCTGCCACGACGCTGCCTAAGCTGCCGCTCTTTCCCAACGATGGTCACAAGAGGGTACGCAGATGAGACTGCAGGGCAAAGTAGCGATTGTCACCGGCTCGGGTCAGGGTATCGGTGCTGCCACCGCCCTGCGGTTTGCGGAAGAGGGTGCAGCGGTGGTCCTGGCCGCCCGCAGCGAGGACAAGCTTGCCGCGGTGGCCGACTCGATCGCGGCAGCCGGCGGCCGCTCCCTGGTCTGTCCCACGGATATCGCCGACGAGGACGCAGTGCGCGCACTGGTGGCCAGGACTGTCGAGGCCTTTGGCCGCCTCGACATCGTGGTCAACAACGCGGTGCTGATGGTGCCGGGCATGCTGTCCAATCACGATACCAAAGCCTGGCGGCAGAACTTCATCGTCTCCCTCGATGGCGCGATGTTCCTGATGCGCGAAGCCTATCCCCAGCTCAAGGCCAACCGCGGCGCGGTAGTGAATGTCTCCTCGGTGTGCGGCCTGCGCGGCTCTCCGGCCACCGCCGGTTACAGCGCGGCGAAAGCGGCAATGCTGGGCCTGTCGCGCAACGCAGCGATGGAGTGGGGCAAGCTGGGCATCCGGGTCAATACGGTGATCCCGGGCGCCTTCATGACCCCACCCACCGCTGCGGTCCTGCCGGACGACGCGTCGCGCGAGGCGACGGCAAAATCCATACCCATTGGCCGTATCGGTGACCCGCGCGAGTGCGCCAACGCCATCCTGTTCCTGGCCAGTGACGAAGCGTCCTATATCACCGGTGCGGAGCTGGTCGTCGACGGCGGCCGGGTGGCCGAGTTGAACGCCGGCACGGCGAGCTGGGAGTAGGGCGATGAACGACGACAGCCTGTTGCGGCGGATAGACCGCCTGGAGTCGCTGGACGAGATCCGCCAGCTGGCGGCCAAGTACTCGCTCTCCCTGGACATGCGCGACCTGGATGCCCACGTCAACCTGTTCGCCCCGGACATTCGGGTGAGCCGGGAAAAGGTGGGCCGCAGTCACCTGAAGCGCTGGCTGGACGATACCCTGCGCCTGCAGTTCACCGGCACCTCCCACCACATCGGCAACCACATTATCGAGTTCGACGACCCGGATCACGCCCACGGTGTGGTCTACTCCAAGAATGAACACGAAACCGGCGACCAGTGGGTCATCATGCAGATGCTGTACTGGGACAATTACCAGCGCATTGACGGGCGCTGGTATTTCCGCCGTCGCCTGCCCTGTTACTGGTACGCCACCGACCTCAATAGTCCGCCCGTTGGCGAGCACAAGATGCGCTGGCCCGACCGGGAGTCATACGACGGCGCCTACCACGACCTGTGGCCCTCCTGGACAGACTTCTGGGCCAACCCGCCGACCTCGGATGAACCCGAGGTGGCCGCGCCTGCGCCGCTGGAAGTGTTTCTCACCACCATGCGCCGCGGGGCTCCCGAGCCGCGCATCCGTGTGCGCTGACCCCCGTTCACCTGACCAAGGAATACCCGGACTATGGACCTTCTGACACCACTGGCACTTGGCGAGCTGCGCCTGCGCAACCGTATCGTGATGGCACCCATGACCCGCAGCCGCGCGGGCACGGACGCCGTGCCGACAGCCTTGATGACCGAGTACTACCGGCAGCGGGCCGGTGCCGGCCTGATTATCAGCGAGGGTATTGCGCCCAGCGCCGACGGCCTCGGTTACTGCCGCACACCCGGCATCTACAGCGCGGAACAGGTGGCGGCCTGGCGCGAGGTGACCGCTGCAGTGCACGCGGAGGGGGGCTGTATCGTCGCCCAGATCATGCATGTGGGCCGGGTTGCCAGTCACTACAACAAGCCCGCGGGCGCCGAAACTGTGGCGCCCTCGGCGATCACCGCAAATGGGGAGATCTACACGGACCAGGCTGGCATGCAGCCCATGGATGCGCCCCGGGCACTCGCCCTGGACGAGATTGCGGGCGTGGTGGAAGAGTACCGCCAGGCCACGGCGAACGCCCTTGCCGCAGGCTTCGATGGCGTCGAGCTGCACTGTACCAGCGGCTACCTGCCGGCCCAGTTCCTGTCTACTGGCACCAACCAGCGCCAGGACGCTTACGGTGGCCCGGTCGCCAACCGCGCGCGCTTTGTTCTGGACGTGCTGGCGGCGATGGTGGCCGAGGCTGGTGCCGGGCGGGTTGGCATGCGCATCTGCCCGGACAACGGTTTCAACGACCTGTCCGATGACAATCCACAGGAGACCTTCGATTATTTGCTGGCGGCAGCCGCCGGGCTGGACCTGGCCTGGCTGCATGTCATCCGCATGCCCGCCGGCCGGGTCGACAACCTGGCGCTGGGGCAGCGTCATTTCCCGGATCGCTTGATCGCCAACGAGAGCTACAAACTGCAGGAGGCCGAGGAACAGGTTGCTTCAGGGGCAGTGGCAGCGGTGTCTTTCGGGCGCCCGTTTATCGCCAACCCCGACCTCGTGGCGCGCTGGGAAAACCAGCTGCCGCTGGCAAAGTTTGATCCCAACACCCTGTATACGCCCGGACCGGAGGGTTACACCAGCTACCCCGCGGCCCGGTAAAGGCGCTAGCGGACCGCGCCGCCGCCGTCCACGGACAGGAGCTGCCCGGTAATGAAGGAGGCGCGGTCGCTGCACAGGAAGGCGACCGCCTCGGCAATTTCTCCGGGTTCTCCGATGCGGTTCATCACCGCGGATTTTTTCAGCTGCTCGGCGACCTTCGGCTGTTCCGTGAAGTACTTCTCCAGGCCCGGGGTGCGGATGACCCCCGGCGACACGGCGTTGATGCGAATCCCCTGTGCGCCGTACTCCGCGGCAGCGCTCTTGGTCAGGATGTTCACCCCGCCCTTGGCGGCGGCATAGGCAGTGTTGAAGGCCTGGCCCTTGAGCGAGGCGTTGGAAGAGATGTTGACGATGGCGCCGCCACCCGCTTCCAGCATTGCCGGGATCTCGTATTTCATGCACAGCCAGGTGTTGGTCAGGCACATCTCCAGGGTCTGGTCGAAGACCTCCCGCGAGTACGTGTGGATAGGGCCGGAACCGCGACTCAGGGCGGCGCTGTTGCAGGCGATGTCCAGCCGGCCCCAGGCGCTGATGGCGGCGGCGACCATACTCTCCACCGAGGTTTCATCGCTGACGTCGCCGTGCACGAAGCGCGCTTCGCCGCCCATCGCCACAATGCTCGCCACGGTCTCCTCGCCCGACTCGGCGTTGAAATCCGCGACCAGGACCTTCGCGCCCTCGCGGGCGAAACACTGGGCGATGGCCCGTCCGATGCCCTGGCCCGCACCGGTGACGATGCCGATCTTGTTCTGCAGAATTGCCACGTGCCACTCCCCTGTCTCTGTCTTTGTGGTGCAGGAAACGAATGGTAGCGGGAATATGTGGTCGCTTCAGCGCTTCACCGGCAACATGAGCAGGCGGGTACAACATGGCAGTACGGCCGGGAAAAAGCGCCCGCGATTGCTGCGGCACGGCCCCCCGGCCTGTTGTCACCAAAAATGGCGGCGGTATGCTGGCAACCCTTTCACAGAGAGAGCGACAGGATGAATCTACAAGGTAAGGTGGCGCTGGTGACCGGGGCCGGACAGGGCGTGGGGCAGGGCATCGCGCTGGCGCTGGCCGCGCAGGGCGCCAGGGTGGCGGTCAGTGGTCGCACGCCGGAAAAGCTGGAGGCGACTGTCGTGAAGATCAAGGAGCGCGGCGGCGAGGCGCTGGCGGTGGTGTGCGACGTGAAGTCTCCCGCTTCTCTACAGGGCTGCGTCGACACAGTTATCGACAAGTGGGGCGGACTCAATATCCTGGTCAACAACGCCCAGGAGGTGCCGCTGGGCCGGCTGCTGGATGTCACCGACGAGGCGGTGACTGCGGGCTGGGAATCCGGCCCGATGGCGACGCTGCGCCTGATGAAGCTTTGCTACCCCTACCTCAAGGGCGACGGCGTGATCATCAACCTGGGCAGTTCAGCCGCCAAGCGCTGGGACATGGCGGGCTACGGCGCCTATGCCGGGGTCAAGGAGGCCATTCGCTCGCTGACCCGGGCGGCGGCCTGTGAATGGGGCCCGGACAATATCCGTTGCAACGCCATACTGCCCCATGCGCTGTCGCCAGCCCTGGAATGGTGGCTGCAACGCGACCCCGCCGAGGCGGAGGCTTTCTTCGCCCAGATCCCCCAGCGCCGGATCGGCGACTGTGAGCAGGATATCGGCCGCTTTGTCGCCCTGCTCTGTTCCGACGGGGCGGGTTACGTCAATGGCCAGAGCATCGCCCTGGATGGCGGCCAGGCGTTCCTGGGGTGACCCCGGTCTCGCCTACTGGGCGTCAAACAGCGGCAGGGTGATGTCCATTCGCAG
>JBFHFJ010000042.1:0-16972 GCA_041583655.1 Haliea sp.
CACCCAAATCTCGGCTCAGACACAATTCGAAATCATTGAATCCATAAATGAATCGATGAGTCACTTGTTGTGTCTGAATAGTCGTACAACTATCCCAACAAGTGCCCACACATCTGTCTTCGTTTCTTTGTTAAATAACCCAGGGCCGCCGGGGCCGTGGTTTCCGCTGAAGCATGTTGTCTCTGGCGGGGACGCGTATTATACCGATGGGCAACCCGTTGGCAACAGCTATTTGCAACTTTCTGCTGGCAGCCATTGCCTACAACCCATCTCATCTAGCCTACCCAAGTGCCTGAAAGCAAAGGGAATCAAGACCCCCTCCGCGGGCTTTGCGTCGCTGCCACTGCGAAGGGACGCGAACTATACGCAGCGAATCTGACCCGCGCAATACCCTTGATGAAAAATAGTCCGGATATTGCAGATTTGCCAACTTCGACACTCACACTGGCGCGGATCAGACCAACTCAAAGAGGTGGTACTTCTTCTTTCCGAGGCGCGCGAGGATGAAACGCCCGTGCAGCGCCAGGCTGCTGTCAAGGCACTGCGCCACCCGCTCGTTATCTTCCCACCCCAGGGCGCGTCCATTGAAAAACACAGCCTGCCGCCCCAGGGCATCTTTTACCTGCTTACCGGAAGGAGCCATGCCCGCTTCAGTAAGCAGATGAGTGAGCGTGGCCGGCAGGGAACCCGCCACCAGCTCACTGGCGGGCAACCCATCCTGGCGCAATTGCTGAAGATCGGCCTCCGACAGCTGCGCCAGGTCGCCGCTAAACAGTGCGTCGGTAATGCGCTGCGCCGCGGCAAGGCCGGTATCGCCGTGCACCAGGGCGGTGACCTCGCGAGCTAGAACCCCCTGGGCCTCGGGGCGACCCTGCCGCTCTTCGTCTGCCCTTTGCAGTGCATCAATGTCCGCGACCGGCAGGAAGGTAAAGTACTTCAGGAAACGATAGACATCTACATCAGCCGTATTCAGCCAGAACTGGTAAAAGGCATAAGGGGATGTGCGAGCCGGGTCCAGCCAGATTGTCCCGGATTCGGTCTTGCCAAACTTGGTGCCGTCTGCCTTGGTAATCAACGGCATGGTCAAACCGAAAACCTGCTTTCCATACATACGCCGGGCCAGGTCAATGCCGCCCGTGATGTTGCCCCACTGATCCGACCCACCCAACTGCAAACCACAGTCATAACGGCGACTCAGTTCGGCGAAATCGTACGATTGCAGAATCATGTAGGTGAACTCGGTAAAACTTATTCCGCTACCTTCACGCTCAATACGCTGCTTGACAGATTCCTTCTGGATCATGGCATTGACAGAGAAATGCTTGCCGACGTCCCGCAGGAAGGTCAGGACGTCCATACCCTGGGTCCAGTCAAGATTATTGACCACTTCGGCCGAGGCCGCCCCGGCGTCGAAATCTATGAATCGTGACACTTGCTGACGTATTTTCTCGACCCAGCCGGCAATCACCTCCGGCGTGTTCAGCTGGCGCTCCTGCGCCTTAAAGGACGGATCACCAATCAGGCCCGTAGCTCCGCCTACCAGAGCGAGCGGCTTATGACCTGCCAGCTGAAACCGGCGCAACATCAGCAGCGGGACGAGAGATCCGATATGCAGGCTGTCCGCGGTGGGGTCAAAGCCGCAATACAACGTACGGGTTCCTCCGTCCAGCCAGGCCGGCAGTTTGTCTTCTCCCGCCACCTGGAAGATCAGGCCTCGGTCGCGGAGGTCGGTCAGCAGGGCACTACTCATCGGGCTACTCCCGGATCTGGTGGCCAAGAAGGCCTTATTGGGGGGCGCAAACCATACAATACGGTTATAAAAAAGCAAATCTTATGTTCCTTCAGCCTCTGTCAGAGTGCCAGAATCTTTTATATACTCAGCAGCCTACAAAGCACAGCTAACAACGATTATGCGCAAAATGGGAAATCATCCGGGAGCGACAGCCATGGCAGCCGACAAACAACAGCTGCCCCGGAAACACCTGCTGGCCGTCGGATTGCTCTCTGCATTTGTTGCCGCCACTACCATTCTCACCCCCTCCGGCGACGTCAACGCGAATCGACAGGACACCACAGATCTCGGCTTCGAGCTGGACAGCGACATCCTCCAGCCCATCGAGGTAAATCCGCACCAGCTGCTGCTACCTGAAACGCCTGCACTGGAGGTAGAAGCGGACGCCTTTGCCGCGGCCTGGGATGAGCAAACCGTGCGCAGTGGGGACAACCTCTCGCTGATCTTCAAGCGCGCCGGATTCAGCACTACGGATGTCTACCAGGTCGTCAACGAAGCGCCAGAGGGCGATGCCCTGTCGAGGATCTACCCCGGCCAGACCATCGCTTTCGAAACTGCAGAGGATGGCACCCTGCAGGCCGTCAAACACATCATCTCCCCTCTGGAGTCCGTCACCTACCGCCGAACTGAATCTGGCTTTGAGACCGATAGAGTGTTTCGCCAGACCGAGCTGCATGAATCATGGGTCAGCGCCGAGATCACCTCGTCACTGTTCATGGCGGGCAAGGACGCCGGCCTTTCCAACACCCTAATCCTGGAGCTGGCCAACATATTTGGCGGCGTGATCGACTTCGTGCAGGACCCGCGCAAGGGCGATACGTTCCACGTCATCTATGAAGAGCTGTATCTGGATGGCGAGAAGTACCGCGACGGCACGATCCTCGCAGCGTCCTTTACCAACCGCGGCAAGACCTTCAATGCCTTCCGCTACGAAGACCAGGCAGGGGATGTGGCCTACTACAACGAGCAAGGCGAGAGCATGCGCAAGGCATTCCTGCTCGCACCCGTTGATTTCACCCGCATCAGCTCCAACTTCAACCCCCGCCGTCTACACCCGATCTACAAAACAACCCGCCCACATCGGGGCACTGACTACGCGGCTCCCACCGGCACTCCGGTCTATGCTGCGGGCGACGGTCGCGTCATCAAGGCCGGCTTTACCCGGGCCAACGGCAACTACATTTTCGTACAACACGGTGATCGCTACGTAACCCGCTACCTGCACCTGCACCAGCGCAAGGCCAAGGAGGGACAGCGAGTCGCCCAGGGCCAGGTTATCGGTACCGTCGGCTCCACGGGTGCGGCAACAGGCCCGCACCTGCACTATGAATTCCTGATTGACGGCAAACACCGCGACCCGCGCAAGGTGCACCAGGAACTGCCCAAGGCCAAAATGCTGGCAGCGGCAGAGGTCCCGGCTTTCAAGGCCTCGATCGCCAACACCTCGCGGCAGCTCGCGGGCCTGCAGTCTGAAAACCGACTGGCCCTGAGCAGCAGCGACTCCGGAGAAACCACTCCGGCGCCCTGACGTGGCCGCCCCCGGGCTTTACATAGGCCTCATGTCGGGTACCAGCATCGATTCAATCGACGCTGCACTTGTTCGCTGCGCAGAGCAACGCTGTGAACTACTGGCAACGCTGGAACACCCTATAGGGCCCGAACTCCGCCGCGAGATTGCCAGTATCAGCCAGCCAGGCGACAACGAAATCGAACGCCTGGGCCGCCTTGACCGCGACATCGGCACGCTCTTCGCCGAGTCCGCACGGGCTCTGCTGGCGACTACCGAATATCGAGCGAGCGACATTACAGCCATTGGCAGCCACGGCCAAACCATTCGCCACCGCCCGCAGTCAGCCGGCAACAGTACTCCCTTCACCCTGCAGATAGGCGACCCGAACACCATTGCCGAACTGACCGGCGTCACCACCATCGCTGATTTTCGGCGCCGTGACATCGCCGCGGGTGGCGAGGGGGCTCCACTGGCACCCGGGTTCCATGCCGCCGCCTTTGCAGACGAGCGCCGCAACCGGGCCATCGTCAACATCGGGGGCATCGCCAACATCACCCTGCTCTCGGGCACGCTGCTGGTCAGCGGCTTTGACACCGGCCCCGGCAACACTCTGCTGGACCACTGGATCCAGCGGCACAAAGCGCAAGGATACGACCGCGACGGCCAGTGGGCGGCGGAAGGCCAGGTGAGCACCGCGCTACTGGAGTTACTGCACAGCCACTCCTACCTGGCCCGCCGGGGACCCCGCAGCACCGGCAAGGAAGCGTTCAACCTCGCCTGGCTGGACGCCAACCTGCAGACATTACCAGCCCTGGAGCCCAGGGATGTACAGGCCACCCTGGCGGAATTCACTGCCGAGACAATTGCCAGCGCTGTCCGCGCAGCGGATGAGGATATTGAGGAAGTTTTCATCTGCGGGGGCGGCGCCAGAAATACCGACCTGATGCGCCGCCTGTACAGGCTGCTTGCGCCGAGGCGCCTGGACACTACGGCCGCCCTGGGAATCGACCCCGAGTGGGTCGAGGCCGCGGCCTTTGCCTGGCTGGCATGGCGCACGATGGCGGGCATGGCGGGCAACGCCGCCGCGGTGACCGGTGCTGCTGGCGGGAGAGTTCTAGGTGGTATCTATCCGGCGGGCGGGGTCCGGTCAAGGTCCCCTAAATAGAGAACGATGCGCCACAGCCACAGGTGGTCGCGGCATTGGGGTTATTGATAACGAAGCGAGCCCCTTCCAGGCCCTCGGTGTAATCAACCTCGGAGCCCACCAGGTACTGGAAGCTCATTGGGTCAACCAGCACGGCGATGCCGTCCCGCTCAATCACAGTATCGTCTTCAGCGGCAGCATCCTCGAAAGAAAATCCGTACTGAAACCCGGAACACCCGCCGCCAGTAATATAGACCCGCAGCTTGAGTTCGGGGTTCTCCTCCTCCTCCACCAGCTCGCGCACCTTGTTTACTGCCCGGGCAGTAAGGTTGATGCCGCCGGGATTGAATGATTCAGCTACGGACATGACAGTTCTCCGGGGCCAGGGTATCCCCGTGTTGGCTACTTTGGCCACGCATTATGGTAAACCCGAGTATTCTAGTCAACTTTAGCCGAGGGCACCCTGGCTGCGCTTGCCTCGGCCGGTAGCGCACTGGCTGCAGGACGCAGGGCGCCGGCGACCCGCAGCTGGGGCTCCCCACCCTTGGCGGGCACATCACCCGATTCAGGCTCCGGGCTGTGCAGCATACGGCCATTGATCTCTGCGCCGGCCGCCATTTCCACAATGCTGTAGTAAATGTCTCCTGACACCCTTGCGCAGGGAGCCAGCTCCAGGTGCCGGGACGCATGGACACAGCCCTCCACTCTGCCATTGATCATCACCATGGGCGCCCTGATCTCACCCTCGACGAACCCGGCTGCCACTACCCTGACCATGGCCTCACTGCCCGCCTCGGCAACCACGCTGCCCTTGACCGTGCCCTCGATCTCCAGGTTGCCGCTGAACAGCAGATCGCCGTTGATCGTGGTTTCGCGCGAAACCAGCGTCGTGCCTCCGGCGACCATGGCGCCTTTGCGCTTATTTCCCAACATGCGTAAATTTCTCCTGAACCTGCCATGGGTACTGCTCTCGCGCCTCGGCCTTGTCGGGGTCGGAAAGCGTAGCTACAACGCTGACCGACTGCGGCTCGAAACCGTCCGGCAACACCAGATCACCCTCTATCGACTGAAAATAGCGAAACCGCAGGGGCAGGATAGTGCTCTCCAGGTCGGCACTCAACTCGGCGAGCGGATAGCTGCGCGGCTCGCCTGCCTGCTGCCCGGCGACCTCGGCGTACAGTTCGCCCCGTAACGTGGTGTGCTGCCTGGCCTCCTGCTGCGCAACGATGCGGAAACCGTAGCGGCCCGGTTCATCGCGAGAGACCAGCTCAATCTTGCGCAGGCTGAACCCCTGGGCAATTTCACCGGGGGCCATCAGGCTGCGATAGAACCGGATCCCCTCCTCCAGGCCAGCGATCTGCTCCTTCTGTTGCGCAAGCTCCTGCCGCACCAGTTCCAGAGCGGCGCGGTCCACCTCATGCCGCGCCGTCATCACCCCCAGCTGGCGACTCAGTTCTCCCTGCTCCGCAAGCGCATCCGCAAGGGCCACACCCTGCTCGCGGTAGCGCTGGGGATCAATGCCGGTGCCGCTGAACGCAGCCTGGCGGCCGAGGGCAAATCCCGCGCCCATTACCACAGCGGCCGCGAGAGTCAGCACCAGTACAACGATTTGCTGGTGGCGGACATGGTAGCGCCGAACCACCGTGCGGTAGCGATCACCTTTCACTGGCACCTCAGGGGAGCAACCCCACCTGCTCCAGGCCCGCCTCTTCCGGCAGGCCGAACATGATATTCATGTTCTGCACCGCCTGGCCCGAGGCGCCCTTGACCAGATTGTCGATGGTGGACATAACGACCACTGTATCGCGATCCTGCGGCACCATGACCGAGAGCTGACAGCGGTTCGCACCCTTGACCGTGCGGGTCTGGGGAAACATACCCCGCGGCAGCACATCCACAAACGGTTCGTTGCTGTAGAAATCTTCATACAATGCCTGCAAATCCTCCGCAGGCCCCTGCAGACGGGCGAACAGTGTCGCGTGAATGCCGCGCACGATGGGCAGCAGGTGGGGGACGAAGGTCACTGCCACCGGCGAGCCGGAGACGTCCGCAAGGCCCTGCTCTATCTCGGGCAGATGGCGGTGGCCGCTCACTCCATAGGCCTTGAAACTACCCGCCACCTCGCTCAACAGATTGTCGACTTTCCCCTGCCGCCCCGCGCCGCTGGCACCCGAGGCGGCACTGGCAATCAGAGAAGCCGGATCGACCAGGCCCCTGACCAGCAGGGGTATCCAGCCGAGCTGTATGGCGGTCGGGTAACACCCCGGACAGGCAACCAGCCTCGCGCCCCTGATTCGGTCGCGATTCACCTCCGGCAGGCCATACACAGCTTCGGACAGCAACTCCGGACTGGTATGGGGCTCCCCGTACCACTGCGACCAGAGCGCCGCATCGCGAATACGGTAATCCGCGGAGAGATCGATAACCCGGGTACCGGCAGCCACCAGCTCGGGCACCAGCTGCATGGCGACGTTGTGCGGCGTGGCAAAAAAGACCACATCACAGCCTGCGAGCAGCGCCACATCAGGCTCCGCGAAGGCCAGATCGTAATGACCTCGCAGGTTCGGGAACATGTCGTCCACCCGGCGCCCCGCGTCGGCGCGGGAAGTGATGGCCACAACCTCCACCTCCCGGTGCAGCGCCAGCAATCGCAACAGTTCGACCCCGGTGTATCCAGTGCCCCCAACAATACCTACCCTGATCATGACAACTCCCTGCTGTGGCGCCAGGTGGCCCGCGCCACCCTGACGGTGAATAAACAACCCAGTATAAAAGCAAACAGGCCGCGTATAACTGTTAATATTCAGATCTGTACATTACGCACCAGGCAACGGATTGATCCCATGCTGTGGCTGAAAGCCTTTCACCTTGTCTTCATGGTCTGCTGGTTTGCCGGCCTCTTCTACCTGCCGCGGATACTGGTGTACTTCGCCGCCAGTGAGGACCCGGCAACCCGCGCCCAGCTGGCGATCATGGCACGCAAGCTCTACCGCTTCGTTACCCCGTTCATGTTCCTCACCATCGCTTTTGGCAGCACCCTGATAGCCACCAATCCGGACTATTATTTGACTGCGAAATGGCTGTGGTTAAAGCTTGCGGGGGTCGTTTTCCTGGTCGACTACCATGTCCGCTGCGGGCGCTATGTGCGCGAGGCGAACACTGACACGAATCGCCACAGCCATGTTTTTTACCGGTTTTTCAATGAGATACCAGTTTTCTTCCTATTTGGAATCGTTATCCTCGCCGTGGTCAGGCCTTTCTGACGCAATCGGGGCAACTCTGGCTAAACTGGCCCCGCCACGGAATAATTGGCCGCAGGCCGGCAAGCCCGCCCCGCCAACCTTACCCAACCAGGACAGGAATCAATGAGCACATCCCAGCAGCTGTTCGACCGCGCCCGCCAACACATCCCCGGCGGGGTCAACTCCCCGGTCCGGGCCTTCAAGGCGGTTGGCGGCACCCCGGTTTTCGTTGAGCGCGCGGACGGCGCGTACATCTACGACTGTGAGGGCAAGCGCTATATTGATTACGTACTGTCCTGGGGCCCCATGCTGATGGGGCACAACCACCCCCATGTGCGCGAGGCAGTGATACGCCAGAGCGAAAAAGGCCTGAGCTTCGGCGCCCCGACCGAGCTTGAAATCCGCCTGGCGGACCGCATCTGCGAAATCATGCCGGGGATGGACCTGGTGCGCATGGTGAACTCGGGCACCGAAGCCACGATGAGCGCCATTCGCCTGGCTCGCGGCTGCACCGGCCGGGACACCATCGTCAAGTTCGAGGGCTGCTACCACGGCCACTCCGACTCCCTGCTGGTGAAGGCCGGTTCGGGTGCGCTGACCCTCGGCGTCCCCAGTTCACCCGGCGTGCCCGCCGCTCTTGCCGACCACACCATGACTCTCACCTACAACGACAGCGACGACCTGCGCCGGGCATTTGCCGAGCACGGCGATGACATTGCCTGCGTCATCGTCGAGCCGGTCGCCGGCAACATGAACTGTATCCCGCCGCAGCCGGGTTTTCTCGAAACCATGCGTGAATTGTGCAGCGAGCATGGGGCGGTACTGATCCTGGACGAAGTCATGACCGGATTTCGCTTCGGCCTGCAGGGGGCACAGGGCTTTTACGGCATTGAGGCCGACCTGACCTGCCTGGGCAAGGTGATCGGCGGCGGCATGCCGGTCGGCGCCTTTGGCGGCAAGCGCGAGTTCATGGAGCAGATTGCCCCGCTGGGGCCGGTCTACCAGGCCGGAACCCTGTCTGGCAACCCCATCGCGATGGCCGCGGGCCTGGCCACCCTGGAAGTGATTTCAGCGCCGGGGTTCTATGAACCGGTGTTCGCTCGCACCCGGGCGCTGTGCGAAGGGCTGGAGCAGGCGGCGGCTGAGGCGGGGGTACCGTTCACCACCAACCATGCCGGCACCATGTTCGGCGGCTTTTTCACCGGCGCGGAAGAGGTCAGCAACTATAGCCAGGTCATGGCCTGCGACACACCCGCCTTCAATCGCTTTTTTCACCTGATGCTTGAGGCTGGGGTCTACCTGGCGCCAGCGTCCTACGAAGCCGGCTTCATGTCCGCCGCCCACACCGACGCTGACATTGAAGCCACCGTCGCTGCAGCACGCAGCGCATTTGCCAGCCTCTGACCGGAGACCGACAGCATGTTCCAGAGCCAGCGCGGCCCATTCCCCCACACCCGTATGCGACGCCTGCGCGCGCAGGAGTTCTCGAGGCGCCTGGTCAGGGAGACTCTGCTCACACCTGCAGACTTCATCTTTCCGGTCTTCGTGCTGGAGGGGAGCGGGCAGCGGGAGGCCATCGCATCAATGCCCGGCATTGAACGGCTCAGTATCGACCTGCTGGTAGCGCAGGCCCGTGAGGCACTGGACCTGGGTGTGCCGGCCCTCGCACTGTTCCCGGTAGTGCCGCCAGACAGGAAAAGCCTGCGCGCAGAGGAAGCCTGGAACCCGGACGGATTGGTACAGCGGGCGGTCAAGTCGTTAAAGGATGCGCTGCCCGGGCTCGGCGTGATCACCGATGTCGCCCTCGATCCCTACACCACCCATGGTCAGGACGGCATTATCGACGACAGCGGCTACGTGATGAACGACATCACCAGCGACGCCCTGGTACAGCAGGCCCTGTCCCACGCTGATGCGGGGGCGGACGTGGTAGCGCCCTCGGACATGATGGATGGCCGTATCGGCGCTATCCGCACAGTGCTGGAAAAACACAGCCACCACAACACCCTGATCATGGCCTACGCGGCCAAGTATGCCTCCAGCTACTATGGGCCCTTCCGCGATGCCGTGGGTTCCACCGGCAACCTCAAGGGGGGTAACAAGTACAGCTACCAGATGGACCCGGCCAACAGCGACGAAGCCCTGCACGAGTGCGCACTGGACCTGGCGGAGGGCGCCGACATGATCATGGTGAAGCCGGGCATGCCCTATCTGGACATCGTCAGGCGGGTGAAGGACGAACTGCAGGCGCCCACCTTCGCCTACCAGGTCAGCGGGGAATACGCCATGCACATGGCTGCCTTCGAGCAGGGCTGGCTGGCCCAGGAGCCGGTCATGCTGGAATCGCTACTGGCCTTCAAGCGCGCCGGCTGCGACGGCATTCTCACTTATTTTGCGCTGCAGGCGGCGCGGGCATTGCAGTAGGGGGGTGGCTGTGACCGCGCTGCAGCGTATTGCGATCAGCCTCGCCTGCGCCGTTTCCGGCCTGCTTGCACCGTTCGCCCACAGCGCACCGGAGGAGGAATGCACCTGCCTCTGGCAGGGCAGCTTCGCGGAGGTCATGGCGCAGACCGATCTGGTGGCCGCGGTCACCGTGCTGGGCGGCAAGGGTAACTCCCTGGACGTGAGCGTGGACCGGATCCTGCTCGGTCGTGAGTTCAATGACGAAGTACGTCTCTGGTTGAAGGCCAGAAACTACTGCCGCCCTGACAGCGAGGAATTTCCCGTGGGCAGCCGCTGGGTCATGGCCTTGTTCCGCATAGCAGAGGAAGTGCCAGACGGCTTCAACGCCAACACCCCCAATATCAGCTACGGCCGCATCGGCGACTACCGCCTGTCCAGCTGCGGCGGCTACTGGCTGCAGCTGCACGAAGACCGGGTCACCGGCAACCTGGTTAACGCCCCCCGCTGGGACCGCTCACCGAAGATGACTCCGGTGCTGCTGGACCTGCTGGCAGCCTACGCGCGAGGCGACGTCGACAGCGATGCGCTGATGGAGGCGAGCAGGGAAGACCCCGCCCTGCGGGAGCTGATGCTGGACACCCGGGAATTCCTGCGCCAGGTACGCTGAACGGGTTTCGGCGGCAGGGCAGTTATCGGGCAAGCAGCCCACATTCAGCCGTGAGCGAGTGCAGGCGACCTGCCGGCGGCACCTGCGCCGGTCACTGTCGATAATTTTTACAGGCCGCCTTCCGGGAAGGGCTCACGCCACACATTTAATACGTAACTCACTGTATTTTAAATAATAAAGCGATACTGGCCCGAATCTTGTTTAGGACTCCGTTGCAAACCGCCTGCTCGCGCCTCACGAGACGTGAGCAGGCAGCCCGTCGCTGGAACGCGGCAAACCAAAAACTTACAAGGAACCTTTCATGCTTCAACAACTCCTTCGCACCGCCAGCGCAGCCGCGCTGCTTGCGGCTAGCCAGGCCAGTGTGGCCGCCCTCATGTATGATCAGAACGTCACCCCGACTGTGATCTTCGGCAGCGGCAACCTCAACGGCAGTTTCACCGTCGACCGCCAGAATGGCGTCGAACTGGGGCTGCGGGGCAAGCTGCGCCACAATGCATCAGGTGCCCCGGAAAATACCTTCAACAGCAACGGTGACGGCACCTACAGCTTCAATACTGGCGTGGCACCAACCCAAAGCTTCCCCACCGCCGAGTGGAGCTTCGAATGGACCATCAATACCAACTGGGACAACTCGACCGAGTGGAACCTTGACGACCTGACCTATGCACTGGGTCTCGACAGCGATCCGTCGCAGGGCACGCTTTTTAATGTGTTTGACCCGATCAATGGCGCCAGAACGCCCACCGCTGGGGTCCAGTGGGACCACGCCATCGGCACTAACGGAACCGGACCCGGTGGTGGCACATCCATACCGAACAGCACCAGCAATGCCGCCGGCTATGCCAACCTCATCGCCAACAACAATGTCGCCCAGCAATCCTGGAAGCCGCATTGGTTCATCCCCGGCTTCGATCCCACGGTCGATGCTACCTACAACTTCTACCTGGCAGCCTTCGACAGCCAGAATGTCCAGGTCGCGAGGACGGAGATTCAGATCATTGCAGGAAACGGGGGCGCGGCTGCGGTTCCTGTACCCGGCACCATCGCCCTGCTGGGCCTTGGCCTCGCCGGGCTCGGTTTCGCGCGGCGCAAGCCCCGCGCCTGAGCAACCTTATCCGGCATGGCCGCCCCGCCCGGGGCAACCGCGGCGGGGCTTTCTTTTTTTACAGGGGGCACAGGCGCGCTGAACGGGCGCAGTCTCAGCGCCGCCAGCTTCGACGGCGCTGCCCCGTGTCCTCGACGAGATCCATGAGTTCGTCCAGCATGGCCAGCGACAGGCCCCAGATCCGGTAGCGGCCGTACAGGTAGCAGGGCAACTTGAGGGTCAGGCGGTTGCGCTGCCAGCGCATGGTTTCGCGGTTGGCATTGTCCAGCAGAAACTCCAGGGGCACCCAGACCACTTCCGCAACCTCGTGGTTGATACGAAACTGCGGCGAGCGGTCCATGCGGAAAACGAAAGGGCTGACCGCCATACCGAAAGTCCCGCGCCGGGGCCTGGCATTGATATCGGACAGGCGACCGATGCAGTGGGCATGGCGCTCCAGGTCCAACCCCACCTCCTCCCGGGTCTCCCGCAGGGCGACCGCGTAGCCGTGGGCATCGCCCGGGTCCATGCGGCCACCGGGAAATGCCATATGCCCGGACCAGGGATCGCCCTCCCTTTCTGCCCGTTTGATCATTAGAATATGCAGCTCACCTTCCCGAACCTGCAGAATCAGCGCCACTGCCGAGCGCTTCATCAGCCGCCGCAGCCAGGGCCTCGCCGGCCGGTGGGTTGCCAGGCGGCTCTCGAGCATTTGCAGCAGGGATATGGACACCGGGGCCTCCCAGTCGGGGTGAGCGACGATTAAGCCAGCCACCGCTGGCTGTGACAAGTCCGGGACGCGCAGTCCGGGGTGTGAAGCCCGGGCCCGATGCAATGATCAATGACAGGATTCCAGAATGACCGATGACCAGATCATGCTCAGCCTGCAGGCTGTCAACCTTGTGTACCGCTCCAAGCCGGCTCTGCGACAGCTGGACTGGGAGCTGCGGGCCGGCCAGCACTGGGCCTGCGTGGGACCCAATGGTGCGGGGAAGACCAGCCTGGCGCGTGTGCTCAGCCACCAGGCCACGCACTTTTCCGGGGACTACTACAGCTCGCCCCGCCTGGAGCAGGGTGGCGTGGCCTATGTCTGCTTCGAGCAGGCCCAGGCCCTCTGCGCCAGGGACCGCAAGCTGGATGATTCGGAGTACCGGGCCGATGCATCCGACCCGGGCACGCGGGTGCGCGATGCCATTCTCGGCGGCCGCGAGCCGGACCAGCGGTTTCACGACTGGGTGGACCGCCTGCGCCTGGGCCATATCCTGGACCGTGGCCTGCGCTTCACCTCAACCGGGGAGATGCGCAAGACCCTGCTGGTGCGGGCCCTGCTCAGCGAGCCGGCCCTGCTGATCCTCGACAGCCCGCTGGACGGCCTGGACCTGGCCAGCCAGCAGGCCATGCAGGAAGCCATCGACGAGTTGTTGGCCGGTGATCGCAGCCTGCTGCTGCTGTGCCGGCAACTGGAGGATGTTCCCGCTGGTGTGAGTCACCTGCTGGTACTTGATGAGGGCCGGGTGCTGTGCAGCGGGGACCGCGAAACGGTGCTGGCGCGCGGCGATGTGCGGGACCTGATGCAGCCCCCACTGCCACCGCTGGGTGCCCTGCCAGCGCCCGCCCCGCGCAGCTACACCGTTCCCGACGGCCCCTTGCTGGACCTGCGCGATGTCAGCGTGGCCTATGGTGAACTGCAGGTCCTGCAGGGGCTGCACTGGCGTTTTGAGCGCGGTCAACACTGCTGCGTGGCCGGCCCCAATGGCTGCGGCAAAACCACCCTGCTGAGCCTGATCACCGGCGACAACCACAAGGCCTATGGCCAGGATATTACCCTGTTCGGGCGCAAGCGTGGCAGCGGCGAGAGCATCTGGGACATCAAGCAGAAATACGGGCAACTGGACACCCAGCTGCAGCTGAACTTTGCCCGCAACATGAAAGTGGTCGAAGTGGTGGTATCCGGTTTCTTCGACAGTGTGGGCCTGTTCGATAACTGGGGCGATGTCCAGCGCCGCTGTGCGGAGCAGTGGCTGGCCGCGCTTGGCCTGGGGGCCTACACCAGGGAGGGCTTCGACACCCTGTCCTTTGGCCTGCAGCGCATGGTTCTACTGGCCCGGGCAATGGTGAAGTCACCACTGATCCTGATCCTTGACGAACCCACCCTGGGGCTGGACGGGGCACACCGCCGGATGCTACTCAACGCGTTGGACCACATTGCCGCCAACAGCGATACCCAGATCATTTTCGTCAGCCACTCGGCCGGCGAGAATCCGGCCTGCATCAACCAGCAGCTGCGCTTTGAACCGGAGCGTGAGGGCTTTCGGGTCGCGGTGGAGAATCTCTAGCGGGCCAGCGCTCTCAGGGCAGCGCACTCGCGCTGGTCCCGGCAGTAGAGCGTGCCGCGGGCCGCGGTGTCGCGAGCCTTGTCTGTCTCACCCTGGGCCGCGTAGACCCGGGCCAGCTGCAGGTAGATTTCACCACTGTCGGGGTCAATACGCTGGGCGCGCTCCAGCAGAGCCAGCGCCTGCTCGTAGTCGCCCTGGTCGGACGCTATACGAGCCTTGTCCAGCAGTCCGGCGGCGGCCGAGGTCACCGCGGGGTCCGCTGCAGGGGGCCGGGAGACCGGCGCCGGGGTTACCTCCTGCTCTGGCACGCCAGGCCGGGTCTCCCCCGGAACGGGACGGGTTTCGATCGGCGCGCGCTCGCCGCCGGGCAGGCTGTAGATGCTGCAACCGCTCACTGCCAGGGCGAGCACCAGCACCAGTCCGCCGCCGGATATCGTTTTCATCTGCATCAGTTGTCACCCCTGAACAGGGACTGGAACCAGTCCCGAATAGTACCCGGAGTCACCCGGCCGGTGCAGTTACTGCGCTGGCGCGGCTCCGAACCGACAACGAATGGCATCAACTTCGCGTCCGGGCAGCCCTCACCGGTAAGGTACCCGGTACTGCCGTCGATCCAGTGTGGCTGCATGTCCTCCGGCATCCGGTAGGCCAGTGAGCGCTGGCTGGCGTTGGCCATAAAGTGCGCCCAGACCCTGAGAGCGCCGGTACTGCCGGTGAGGCCGGTACCGCCATTGTCATCGCGACCGATCCAGGTCACCGCCAGCAGGTCGCCGGAAAATCCCGCAAACCAGGAGTCACGGCCATCGTTCGTGGTCCCGGTCTTGCCGGCAGCCTGGAAACTGTCGTTGAGGTAGGCGTAGGCGCCGCGCCCGGTGCCCTCGCGCAGCACTTCACGCAGCGCGTAGTGCAGAAGGTGCACCGCCTGCAGGCTTACCGTGCGGTCGTACTCAAGGGGATAGCGTCGCAGCGGCTTGCCGTCGGCATCGACAATATCCCTGATGCTGCGCAGGGGCATGCGGAACCCGCCCGCCGCAATACTTTGATACATGGCCGCCATGTCCATGGGCGAGTATTCGCCGGCGCCGAGGGTCAGCGCCGGCACTTCGGGAATCGGCCCTTCAACGCCGAGCCGGCGCAGCATGTCGACTACCTTGTCGATCCCTATATCCAGGCCCAGCCGGGCAGTGGCCAGGTTGTAGGAATTCGAAAGGGCCCGGTGCAGCAACACCTGCCCATGCGCCTGGCGATCGAAGTTGCGCGGCTCCCAGATTTCACCGCGGGGGCCAGGCACCTGCAGCGGTGTGTCCGCGAGCGGTGTAGCCAGGGTGTAGCGCCGGGGTTGTTCCAGAGCGGCCAGGTATACCGCCGGCTTCAGCAGGGAACCAGCAGGACGGCGGGCGTCCAGGGCACGGTTGAAACCTGCGTAGCGGACCTGGCGCCCGCCCACCAGCGCCGCCACTTCGCCGCTGTCAAAGCGGGTGACCACGGAGGCCGTCTGCAGTTCACCCGAGGCATCGAGCTGCTTCAGGATGGTGGTACTGCTCTGCTCCATCTGCCGCTGTATAAGGGGATCGAAGCTGGTGAAAATGCTGAGGCCCCTGGTCGTCAGGTCCTCCTCCCGGTACTCCTGCCGCAGCTGGCGCCGCACCAGGTCAAGGAAGGCGGGAAAGGTATCGCGGATGCCGCGGCGATTGTTGAGGTCCAGCGGCATCCCCTTGGCGACCTCGGCCTGTTGGGCGGATACCAGCGCCTGGTCCACCATGATGTCCAGCACCAGGTTGCGGCGCTCGCGAGCCCTTTCGGGGTTGCGCAGGGGGTTGAACAGGGAGGGCCCTTTGACCATACCCACCAGTAGCGCCTGCTGGTGCAGCCCCAACTGCTCCAGTGGGCGGTCAAAGTAGTGCAGTGCGGCGAGGGCAAACCCGTGGATCGCCCGCGGCCCCTCCTGCCCCAGGTAGACCTCGTTGATATAGCTCTCGAGAATCTGCTCCTTGCTGAAGTGGAGTTCCAGCAGGACGGCCATCAGCAGCTCCGTCACTTTGCGAACGATGGTGCGCTCAGGGGTGAGATAGTAGTTTTTCACCAGCTGCTGGGTGATGGTGCTGCCCCCGGCGACCACCTGACCGGAACGTACATTGCTCAACGCCGCCCGCACAATACCGGTGAGCGAGAACCCCCAGTGCCGGTAGAACCGCTGGTCCTCCACCGCGAGCAGGGTGGCAAGCAGGCTCTCTGGTACATCCTCCAGCCGGACCAGAATGCGGTCCTCACCGTGCTGGGGATAAATACCGCCGATCTGCACCGGTTCCAGCCGCATCAGGTCAATGGCGCCGCCGCTGCCAGTCAGGGACTGCAGGCGCTTGCCATCCACCGCCAACCGAACCCGCCGTGGCGGTTCCCGCTCGCCCGGAAAATCGAAACCGCGGGTGTACAGCTCGAAACGATTACCCGCCCGGGCGACTTCGCCCGGGTTGCGCGGGGCACTGACCTTGCGGTAACCGAGAACCTCAAGCTCAAAGGCCAGGTCGTCCGCCGACAGGGTCGCGCCGGGAAACAGTTCCAGCGGTCGCGCATATACCTTGGCCGGAATCTCCCACATCTTGTCGGTGAACGTCGCAGTAATGCGAACGTCGAGATATACCAGGAACAGCACCCCGGCGACCGCCAGGGCGAGGAAGAGTTTGAGAAAAGGTCGACGGGTTCTGGCCATGGTCTCGCAGTTTACATCACACCCGGTTGCAATGGGTGGGGGGGCAGCGATAATAGCGCGCTGGCCACTGGAGTACGAACA
>JBFHFJ010000043.1:0-16361 GCA_041583655.1 Haliea sp.
GCTGGTAGGCATGGCCGGCGCGCAGTACCAGCGCATCGTTGTAGCGGGCGCCCACCAGCTGCAGCCCGATCGGGAGACCCTCGCTGCAGAACCCGCAGGGTACGCTGAGCGCCGGCTGCCCGGTCAGGTTGAACGGATAGGTAAAGGGCGTCCAGGTGGGCCAGCGGGTGCTGGGCCAGTCCTCCGGCACCTCCCGGTTCAGGCCAAAGGCCGTGATCGGCAGGGTCGGGGTCAACAGCAGGTCGTACTTCTGGTGAAACTGGGCCATACGCTCGCCGAGCTGCCCCCGCTCATTATTCGCCGCGAGGTAATCCAGCACGCCGAGCCTGGCCGCCTTCTCGGCGACTTGCACCAGCTGCGGATCCATCAGCTCGCGCTTGCGGGTGCCGAGATCCCGCAGGGCGTTGGCCGCACCGCTGTAGAACAGATGCCCAAAAGCGCCGAGCGGGTCGCTGAAGCTTGGATCCACCTCGGTCACCGTGGCCCCGAGATCGCGCAGCACCCCGGCAGCCAGGGCCACCGCGCGCTCGATTTCGGGATTCACATCGACGTGACCGAGGTTGGCACTGAACGCAATCTTCAGGCCGGCGATACCGTCGCCAAGGCGCGCCAGATAATCAATGTCTCGCCGGGGAACCGCGTGCACATCGCGAACATCCGGTTCGCACAGAACATTCATCAGCAGCGCGCAATCCTCCACCGTTCGCGCCATCGGCCCGGCGTGGGCCAGGGTACCGAAGGGGCTCGGAGGCCAGTGGGGGACCTCGCCAAAGGAGGGCTTGAATCCGACAACCCCGCAAAACGCGGCCGGAATGCGGATGGAACCGCCGGCATCGGTGCCCAGGGCAACCGGCGCCATTTTCGCCGCCAGCGCGGCGGCCGAGCCTCCGCTCGAGCCGCCCGCGGTTCGCTGGGTATTCCACGGGTTGCGGGTAGCGCTGTGCAGCGGACTGTCGGTCACGGCTTTCCAGCCGAACTCCGGTGTCGTGGTTTTGCCCAGTGGAACATAGCCGTGGCGCTCCAGGGCCGCTATCGCGGGGGCCGCCTTGCCCATCTGGGCAGCGGGATCGACTGTTTTCGAGCCGCGCGTGGTCGGCCACATGGGGGTCAGGAAAAGATCCTTGATCGCGACAGGCACGCCATCCAGGATGCCCCTCGCCTCGCCATTGCGGTAACGCTGTTCAGATTCCTGCGCGAAACGCAGAGTGGTCTCCGGGTCCACCAGGCAGAAGGCATTCACCTCCCCGTCCAGCTTCCCGATGCGGTCAAGGGCGGCGCGGCTGGCCTCAACTGGCGATAGCCCACCCCGGCGAAATTCCTCCAACAGCGCTGATGCACTCAGCGCAGTGATGTCATCACTCATCTAACGCTCCCAAAGCCAGGGTCCACACTACTGAGTGGTACTTGGGGCTGTCAACACTACTCTCGCCGCAGCGACAGGCTGGCCGGCACACGAGCGAAGCTGCCCGCCGAGCCACGCAGGCACCCCCAGGGTACCGGGCTGCGGGGCTGGACAGCACAGAAACGCGATTTCCGTCCACCCCCGGCAGCGGCTACACTGTGCGCCTCGAAAACCGGCCCAGGAGAACCACGTGTATAGTTTCAGTGCGCAGTCCAACGCTTACCAGGAGCGCCTGCAGGCGTTCATGAACGAACACATCTACCCCAATGAAGCCACCTATGCCGAGCAGCTGCACAGCGCGACCTCCCGCTTTGCCGCCCTGCCGCTGATGGACGAGTTGAAGGAGAAGGCCAGGGCTGCCGGCCTGTGGAACCTGTTTATCTCCCCCCATGAGGCGGAATTCGCCGACCACGACGGCTTCAGCAATTTTGACTACGCGCCGCTGGCGGAAATGATGGGGCGGGTGCTGTGGTCGCCGGAGGTATTCAACTGCAACGCCCCGGACACCGGCAATATGGAAGTGCTGATGCGCTACGGCAATGCGGAGCAGCAGGAGCGCTGGCTGCGGCCCCTGCTGGCGGGAGAAATCCGCTCCTCCTACGCCATGACCGAGCCCCAGGTTGCCTCCTCCGACGCGACCAACGTGGAATTGCGCATCGACCAGGACGGCGACCACTGGGTGCTCAACGGCCGCAAGTGGTTCATCACCAGTGCCATGTACGAGCGCACACAGATCTTTATCGTTATGGGCAAGTCAGATCCCGACAACCCCAACCGCCACCTGCAGCAAAGCCAGATCCTGGTGCCGAAGGGCACACCGGGCCTGACTGTGGTGCGGCCGCTCACGACCCTGGGCTACGACGATGCCCCGCTGGGGCACGCGGAAATCCTGTTCGAGAACGTGCGGGTGCCCGCCGGCAATATGCTGCTGGGGCCCGGTCGCGGATTCGAGATCGCCCAGGGACGCCTCGGGCCTGGCCGCATCCACCATTGCATGCGCCTTATCGGCGCCGCCCAGCGCTCGCTGGAACTGGCCTGCCAGCGTGCGGAGAGCCGCACCACCTTCGGTCGCCGGCTGAGCCAGCACCAGTCCGTACGCGAGGACCTGTCGCGCTGCTTCTCGGAGATCGAGATGGGCAGGCTGCTGCTGCTGAAAACCTGCCACAAAATGGACGAGCTGACCCCGCAGGGTTCGCTGGACTATATCGCCGCGGCCAAGAGCACGGTGCCGCTGCTGATGCAAAACGTGATCGACCGCTGCATGCAGATCCACGGCGCTGGCGGACTGACCGAGGACTACATGATGGCCGAGGCCTTCAACTACGCCCGCTGGTGTCGCCAGGCGGACGGCCCGGACCAGGTCCACCAGATGGCCCTGGGCAAGATGGTCATCAAGCGCTACACCGATGCCTGAGCTGCATCCGCGGCTGCTCGCCGACTGCCACCGCCTGGGCGCGATGGCCGGCGGCGAACTGCTGCTCTCGCGCAATGCCTCCCTGCACTGGTTCATCCTGGTGCCGGACACCGATCGTGCGGACCTGCTGGACCTGCCGGGCAAGCAGCTGCAGCAGGTGCTGGCGGACTGCCAGCGGCTATCGCAGTGGTTGAAGCAGGCGCAGGGCTATCCCAAGGTCAATTTCGGGGCCATCGGCAATCTCGTGCCGCAGATGCACCTGCACGTGGTGGGGCGCCGGGTCGACGACGCCTGCTGGCCGCAGCCGGTCTGGGGCAACCTGCCGGCCGGCCCGGCCTGGCAGCCTGCCGCGCTGGAGGCTATCCGGCGGGAGCTCCACCTTGGCGACTGAGCGCAGCGCACTGGTGATCGGCGCTTCCGGCGGTATCGGAGCGGCGGTGGCGCGGCGCCTGCTCGACGACAGCCGTTATGCCACCGTGTTCTGCGTCAGCCGGGCCGCGACTCCGCCCCCGGAGCTCGCTGGCGCCGGGCGTCTGCGCTGGCTGCCCTGCGCCGGCTCGGCGGCGGATATCAAGGCAGCCGGGGAGGAACTGGGTGACACGGTGGGCCAGCTGGCCCGGGTGGTGATCTGCAGCGGTATCCTGCACGCGGGCGACAAGGGCCCGGAAAAATCGCTGGAGCAACTGGATGCGGCATGGATGCAGACCGTGTTTTACGCCAACAGCATCACGCCGATGCTCTGGTTGCAGGCGCTGGCGAAAGGGCTCGGGCGCAAGCAGGACTGTGTCATCGCCGCCCTGAGCGCACGGGTGGGGAGTATTGGCGACAACAAGCTGGGCGGCTGGTACGGCTACCGCGCCTCCAAGGCCGCACTCAACATGCTGCTGCAGACTGCCGCGGTGGAGCTGGCCCGGCGCGCACCCGCCACCAAGCTCATTGCCTTCCACCCGGGCACCACCGACACCGCGCTGTCACGGCCTTTCCAGGCCAGCGTGCCCGCGGGAAAACTGTTCGATCCGGATTTCGTGGCGGCAAGGCTGCTGGCCAGCATGGACGCGGCGACAGCGGATGCCACGCTTTCCTACCTGGACTGGGACAACAAGACCATCCCCTGGTAGGGGGCGTGCTAAGCTGTCACCGCAACCCATAACAACATCCTCGGGAGTACCGCCATGCTGGTCGTCCACCACCTCAACAACTCGCGCTCCCAGCGCGTCCTCTGGCTGCTGGAAGAGCTGGAGCTGCCGTACAAGATTGTTCGCTACCAGCGCGATGCGAGCACCAACCTGGCGCCGGCGGAGCTGGAAGCCGTCCACCCGCTGGGCAAATCCCCCCTGCTCGGGGATGGTGACCGGGTAATCATCGAGTCCGGCGCCATCATCGATTACGTTCTACGTCGCCACGGCGGCGGCCGCCTGCTCCCGGAACCCGGCAGCAATGAGCACGAAGAATACCTGCAGTGGCTGCACTATGCCGAGGGCAGCGCCATGCTGCCGCTGATGCTGCGCATGTACACCTCGCGCCTGCCGGACAAGGGCGCCGCGCTGCAGCCGCGGATCAACGACGAACTGGAGCGCCACCTGGGCTATATCGACGCTGCGCTGGAGGGCGTCGACTGGCTGGTCGGCAACAGTTTCTCCGGTGCCGATATCCAGCTGTCCTTTGTCGCCGAAATCGCGCCACTGCTGCACACCCTGGCGCCCTACCCCAACCTCGCAGCCTTTCGCGGCCGCATCCACGCCCGCCCGGCCTACCGCCGGGCCCTGGAAAAAGGCGGCGAGTACGCGTTCGGCCCTACCGGCTAGGACAAACCGCTATACTTACCGGCTTGCCTGCATCACCTTCCCAAACACACGCCTGGAGTCACCTTGGAACTGGTTGTTTTCGATCTCGACGGTACCCTGCTCGACAGCCGCTCGACTATCAGCCCCTATACGCGGGACACGCTGCGCCTGCTGGCGGAACAGGGCATCGCCTACACGGTGGCGACCGGGCGCACCCTGCATGCGGCGCGGGACATTCTACAGGGGCACGGCTTCAGCCTGCCGCAGGTGTTCAAGAATGGCGCGGTGATCTGGTGCCCGCGAGTGGAGGACTACAGTCACACCACGTTCCTGACCCAGGGCGAGATCGAGCATGTCCTGACCGCGGTGATGGCCCAGGATGTCACACCCTTCATCTTCACCCTGGCCCCCGGGAACTACCACGCCATCTACCACACCCCGCTGCGCAACGATGTGGAGCGGCGGCTGGCAGAGGAATTCAAGAAGCGTTCAGAGGTAGACGTGCTCCCGGTGGAAAAGATGCCGGCGAACGCGGATATCACCAACGTGAGCGCCCTGGGCAAGCCGGAGGCGATCGCCGCGGTGGCCCGCATGGTCGAGGACGAAGCCAGCCTCGTGGCCTATAGCGGCGATGCCCTCGAGGGCGCGGCGCTGAAGTGGATCGACATTCATCACATCGATGCCAGCAAGGGCAACGCCGTGACGCGGTTGAAGGAGGATCTGGGGGTAAGCCGGGTGCTGTGCTTCGGCGACAGCGACAACGACCTCAGCATGTTCGCCCTGGCAGACGAGTGCTATGCCCCGGAAAACGCCAAGGACTATGTCAAGGACGTGGCGACCGAGGTGATCGGCCACCACGACGAGGACGGCATCGCGCGTTTCCTGCGCCAGCGCTTCGGGCTGCCTGCGGCCTAAAAACCGGCCCGTGCCAGGCGCAGCGCCCCGCTGGAATCCACCTGTAACACCAGCTGCAAGCCGTGTTTCTGGTCACCCACCTGCTCGCCATTCAGCAACAGGTGGGTACTGACCGGATAGACACCCTGCGGCAAGCCTTCGGGCAAGGTGAAGGTGAACTCACTGGTAAAGGCGCCGCCGTTGGCCGTACTGGAACCCGGCGCCTTGGTCATGCTGTTGAGGGCAATGCTGTTGTCGTCGTTGTCCCAGATGGTCATTTTTTCCTCGATCGTGGCGCGGGTACCGCTGGTGCCCGGCACCACCTCGATATGGGACTTGACCCGCACTTCGGTGCCCGGACGCACGGATGTCCCCGGCAGGATCTCGCTGCGGTAGGCGCTGACCTTGGGGTTGACCGGCAGGCTGCCGGTCTCCTTCTCGAATTCCGCGGACACCTCGCGGTCGGACTTTACCTGGGTAGTGGTGTAGCCGATGATCATGCCGCGGATCATGTCGGCGGTGCTCTGCACAACCACCTGCCTGACGGTATCCTCTGCCGTGCGCTGGACTGAATCCACCAGCTCCTTGAAAAAACTGGCCTGGCTGGCATGGGCGACCCCAAGTGCGAGCCCCGCGCCTGCGGCCATTCTGATCATAGCGTTCATTGTGCTTCTCCCGCAGCCTTGTGGACTGCTGTTGTCCCTGGACCATAGCCTATTGGATGGAAATATTCATTTTTGCCTTGTTCTGGGCGTCCCCCGCCTGCCGGATCAGGGCGCTGGCACCCGGGTGCCGGGGAATAATTGCCAGCGCGGATTCCGACTTGGCAATGGTGCAACTGTAGTTCTTGCGCTGGAAGCAGTCTTCAGCTTCCTCCAGAAACCCCGCCACTGTCTGCTCGCGAAAACGCTGCTGCTCGCGCCCTGCCGCCGCGGCCTGCTGCAGTTCGAGTGCGCCGGCACTGTCGGCATCCGCGGACCTGAGCTGGGCAACCCGGTCATCCACACAGGCAAAGTCGTTCATCTGCAGGCAGGCGCGGCCCTCGGCCAACAGCAGCGCCAGCCGCTCCTCCCGGTCCCGGGCCGCGGCCATCAGGGCTGCGGCCATGGCATCCACATCGCGCTGGGGCGCCTCCAGCTCCGCAGGCTGGGCCCCGGCGTCACGGGCGTTGGCCAGGGCAACACGGGCGCAGTCGATATCGCCGCTTTCAATACAGGCCCGGGCACTCTCCAGATGGGAGCCGATGGTCTGGCGCACGATCTCCCGGTCGACCCGCTGCAGCAGCAGCGTGGCCTGGGCCTGACCCGGCACCAGATCCAGCAGGGCGCGCAGCCGGCTGCCGGCACAGTCGTAATCACCCGCCTCGAAACAGGCCTCGGCGTCCGCCAGGCGGCTACTGACCAGACGCTCCTGCTCGGCCTCTGCCTGGGCCTGCTCCGCCGCCGCCAGCAGCTTGCCCGCCTCCGGATCCTGCGGCGCCAGGCTGCGCACCACCAGCGCGTTTTCGATCGTGCACTTGTAATCATGGCTGTAGAAACAATCCTTGGCAGCCTGCATCCGGGTGTCGATAACCCGCTGCTGCTCCTTCCCGGCCTGTACTTGCTGATAGCCAAACCAGCCTCCGGTAGCGACCAGCACCAGCCCCAGCGCCATTATCCCCTTCAGGCTGCCTCCGCTTTTCGGCGGCAGCATCGCAGAGCGGAAGGCCTCGATGGTGGCCGGGCGCCGGCTTTTCTCCGGATTCAGGGCGGCGCTCAGTGCCTGCCACTCGCGGTTGTTGAGTACCGCAGGGCGCGGCGGCTTGAGGTGTTCCGCCAGCGCATCAGCGGCGCTCTTGCGCCCGTAGGGATGCTCACCCGTGAGCATGACGTAGAGCACACAGGCCAGGGCGTAGACGTCATCGCTGAAGCTCGGCGGCTCCCCCCTGGCCATTTCCACGGTGGCGTAGGCCGGGGTCAGCGCTCCGAGATCGCCGGCATCGTAGTCGTGGCTGACCGCGGTCTTGTTGGCAGCCCTGGCAATGCCGAAGTCCAGGATCTTGACGGTACCGCCGGTGGTGACAAAGATATTGCCGGGCTTGAAGTCCGAATGGATAAGGCCCCGCTTGTGGGCGTAGTCGAGACCGGAGCAGAGATCGTTGAAGTAGCGCATGGCCACTTCCTTGCTGAACGGCGCCTCCAGCTGCAACAGGCTGTCCAGGGGATCGCCCTTGAGCAGTTCCATGGTCATGAAGATCGTGCTGCCGTCGCGGTCAAAGTCGTGCACCGTGACAATGTTTGGATGCGCCAGCTTCTGCGACTTCACCGCCTCCTGCTGCAACGCGACAAAAGCCTGGGGGTGATCCCTGAAGTTCTGCCCCAGAACCTTGACCGCAATATAGGGGTTGCGGTCCTCGGCTTCGACCTTGCGCAGGTCGCGTGCCTTGTACACGAGGCCCATACCGCCCTCGCCCAGCACCTCCTCGAGGACGAAGCGCTTCTTCAGCAGACGGCCGCTGTCGGAGCGGGCCTTCTGCGCCAGCTGGCGGGCCCGATCGAATCCGGCCGCGGCCCGGGTGGGGCTCTGGTACTCGGTGTAATCGGCCTCAGTTGACGCAGGCTGCGGGGTACGCTCACCGGGCAGGGAACCCTCCGGGTTGAGTTCGGTGGCGTCGGCGTCAGGCACCTTCTCACTGGCATCGGTCAAGGAATCCTGCTTGTTGTCACTGTCTGCCAAACCCAACACCCCCGCTTGTTACTGCTGCGCGCTGTTTTGTCGCGCGCTGTGGTGAGTATAGAGCCCTGCCGTGCGGGCCGCTACCACCGGGGCCACCACCCGGCTCAGGCCCGCATCGCCGCCACCAGTTTGTTCACCGCGCGTTCCGCGGCATCGGTAAATGGCGACAGCACCAGATCCGCTCCCCCGGCTTGAAGGCGCTCGATATCCCGGCTGGAGTGACTGGACAGTGCGACCCTGCCCTGGAACTGGCGCTCCTTCAGTCCGTTGAGAACCAGCAGTCGAGGGTCTTCATGGGTGACGCCGAGATCGTGCTGGGGCAAGGCACAGACGACCCATTTCACGCCGCGCAGGGGCAGGGTCGCCACGAACTCCTGGTCGGTTGCGTCGCCATACAGCGCCTGCTTGCCGCCGGCAACAAACTCGCGCACCACCTCGGGATTGAAGTCAACACCCAGCACGCTGTAGCCCTGCGCCTCGAGAAACCGGCTGATGGCCAGGCCGTAGCGGCCAAGGCCAAACACCACCACATCGTAACCGCGAACATCGACCTCCTGCTCTGACACGGAGGCTTCCCGCTGCGGATGCGCGCGCTCGAAAATCCCCAGCGCCGGCTCCAGCAGCCGGTACAGCAGGTGCGACCAGGTGATCATGTACACGGACAGGGCGATGGTGATCAGACCCACCAGGGTCACCAGGCCCAGGGCCTCGGTACCGACATGCCCCAGGGTGACCCCCATGGCCATGAAAATAAGGGAGAACTCGCTGATCTGGGCGACCGTCAGGCCGGCCAGGAAACCGGTGCGCCTGCGGTAGCCCAGCAGCCCCATGATCACCATCACAATCAACGGGTTGCCAATAAGGACGAAAACCGAAAATACCAGTGCCGGACCGATCTGCGCACCCAGCAGCCCGATATCCAGCTGCAGGCCCAGGGCGATGAAGAAGAACAGCAGGAGGAAGTCCCGCAGCGAGCCCAGCCGCGCCACTATCGCCTCCCTGTAGGGAGTGGAAGCCAGGGAAATACCGGCCAGCAACCCGCCCAGTTCCTTGCTGAAACCGAGGTGGTGACCCGCTGCCGCCAGCAGCGCGGCCCAGGCGATGGCAAAGGTGACCATCAGCTCCTGCGAGCGTGCGATGCGACCCACCAGCGGGGTCGCCAGGTAGCGGATAAACAGCAGGACAAACAGCAGCAACAGCGCGCCGTTGGCCAGGATGCCAGCCACTCGCGCCAGGGAGCCACCGCTGTCGCCTGCGGTAGCGCCTATCCCGAAAGAGGACAGCACCATCATCGCCAGTACCACGACCAGATCCTGCACAATCAAAAAGCCGATGGCGATACGCCCGTGCAGGGAATCGACTTCGCGCTTGTCCGAGAGCAGCTTGACGATGATGATGGTGCTGGAGAAAGTCAGCGCCACCGCCACATAGACGGAAGCGACGACACTCAGTCCCAGTGCCAGGGCGATCAGGAAGCCGAACAAGGAGGTGAACAGGACCTGCCCCAGCCCTGTGGCCAGGGCCACCACACCGAGTGTGCGGACCAGCTTGAGATCCAGCTTGAGCCCCACCAGGAACAGCAGCACGGCGATACCCAGTTCGGCCATCAGCGCGATGTTGTCGTGGTCGCTGACGATATCCAGTGCCGAGGGCCCGGCGAGGACCCCCACCGCGATGAAACTCACCACCATCGGCTGCCGCAGTTGCAAACCGATGAAACCCGCGAAGGCGGCCAGCGCCAACAGGACTGTCCATTCATAAAATGGCGAGCTGTTGATCAGCTCCATGTCGATCATCAAAGACCACTCCCCGTTGCCTGCCGATACTCCAGCGGTACTGGAAAACATATCCCGCTTTGTGGCAAAAGGCCAAGAATGCTACCCGCGCATGGCGGAGCTGTTGCAGGGGGAACTGGGGGAAGTGCGCGAGAACCCGCAGCAGGTGCCCGAAAGGCGGACCCCGCCCGCCATGGGGGGCGGGGCCGCATGTCTATTTCCGTGTCCCGGCGCTCATTGCAGACCTCCCTGGCACCGGCCATCCTGTGCTGGCCTGCCGGTTCCGAGCCACCCCGCGGAAACTAGGCTTTACTGCCGCGGGGCGACAGCAACCAGGCCAGCGCGGGCAGGAACAGCAACGCGCCGAGCATATTCCAGAAGAACATGAAGGTCAGCATCAGGCCCATATCCGCCTGGAACTTGATCGGCGAGAACATCCAGGTCCCCACGCCCACCGCCAGGGTAAGGCCGGTAAAGGCCACTGCCGTACCGCTGGATTTCAGGGCGTAGAAGTAGGCCTTCTCCAGGGACTCGCCGTGGCGCAGGTAGGACTGCAGGGAGGAGTATATGTAGATGCCGTAGTCCACCCCGATACCCACGCCAAGGGCAATCACCGGCAGGGTGGCGACCTTGACCCCAATACCCAGCGCCGCCATCAACGCCTGGCCCAGGACCGAGGTCAGCATCAGCGGGATGATAATGCAGGCGGTAATCCGCAGGGAGCGGAAGTTGAGCAGGCACAGCGCGATCACCACGCCGTACACCCAGAGCAACATTTTGATCTGGGCGTCGCGGATGACAATGTTGGTGGCGGCTTCGACCCCGGCATTGCCCGCCGCCATTTCAAACTGCAGGTCGTCACTGTTGTAGGTGTCGGCGAACTGCGCCACCTCGGCGACCACACCGTCCAGCGTGTCGGCCTTGTGATCATCCAGGAACAGGATGACAGGGGCCATGGAGCAGTCTGTATTGCGCAGCATATTGGGCGCGCTGCTCAGGGAATTGTTCAGAATGTAGCGATTGCGGCTGGTTTCGTGCCACTTCGGGCTGCCTTCGTTCATACCCTGGATGGCCAGTTTGGACACATCGACCAGGGACATGGCGGACTGTACCCCGGGCACGGTTTCCATCACCCCCTGGAAGTAGTTCACCGCGGATACGAACTCATAGCTGCCGCACTGCTGCACGCCGGTGCTCGCCATCACCACGAACACGTCGGTACTGGTGGAATAATTGCGGGTAAGAAAGGCATTGTCCTTGTTGTACCGGGAGTCGGGGCGCAGCTCGGGCGCACCCGGGTCGAGGTCACCGATCTTCTGGAACTGGCCGAAATAGACACCGCCGGCAAACATCACCGCACAGACGGCGAGAATGGTGATCGCGGGCCCCCGGCGGGTGGTCTTCGCCAGCAGCCGCCAGTGGCTGTAGCGGCTGTTCTCCTTGGCGGAGCGGTAGCTGACACAGCGATCGGATATACCGGTAAAGGTCAGCACCAGTGGCAGCAGCAGCAGGTTGGTCAACACCAGCACGGCGATCCCGGTGGCGGCCACCACGGCCAGTTCCTGGATTACCGGGATATCGATTACCCGCAGGGTAAAGAATCCCACGCCGTCGCTCACCAGGGCCACGAAACCCGGCTTGGACAGGCGAATAAAGGTCAGCCGCGCCGCTTCAATCCGCGACACCTTGTGGTAGATAAAATTGCCAAAGCGATTGATGATCTGCACCGAGTGGCTGACCCCCACCGCGAAGACCAGGAACGGCACCAGCATCGAATACGGGTCCAGCCCCATGCCCATGAGCTTGAGCAGCCCCATTTGCCAGACCACGGCCACCGTGGAGCACAGCAGCGCGGCGGAGGTGAGCCAGCCACAGCGGGAGTAGATAAACAGCATCACCGCGGTGATCGCAAACGCGACCAGGAAAAACAGCCCCACCAGGGTAGCGCCCTCGATGAGGTCGCCGATCAGCTTGGCGAAACCGGTGATCCGGATATTGATGGATTCCGATGCGTACTTGTCCCGCACCAGTTCCTCGAGATCGCGGGAAAAACGGGCGTAGTCCAGCCGTTCACCGGTATTCGGGTCCGTCTCGATCAGCGGCGCGACAATGATGGTGGACTTGAAGTTGTTGGCGACGATGCGCCCGATCTGGCCGGACTTGAGCACGTTCTCGCGCAGCGCCGCCAGCGCGCGCTCGCTGCCATCGTAGTCATCGGGAATGACCGCGCCGCCGACGAAGCCCTCCTCGGTGACCTCCATCCAGCGGGTATTGGGAGTCCACAGGGATTGCAGCGCAGAGCGGTCGACGCCGTTGATGTAGAAGACCTCATCGGTAATGCGCTGCAGCAGGTCCTGGAATTCCGCGGTGAAGATGTCGCCCTCGCGGGTTTCGACAATAATCCGCACCGAGTTGCCCAGCCCCTTGAGGTCATCCTGGCGATAGAGGAAGTTCTGGATAAACGGGTGCGAAGTCGGCAGCATCTTTTCGAAGCTGGCATCCGGCTTGAGCTGGCTGGCCTGCCAGGCAAAGAACACTGTTGCCAGCGCGAACAGCAGGATCAGGGGCAGGCGCGCGCCCATCAACAGGGTGCCCAGCAGTGGGCGCAGCTTGCCGTCTTCCGGTTCTACCCGGGTACTTTCGTGGTCGGTCACAGGGATTCTGCCTCACTCAGGGGTAACAGCCCGGCCATGCCCACCAGCAGGATTTCGCCGCTGGCATTGACGACCGCGGACGACAGGCTGGATCGGGAGGGATGGCGCCAGCTGCGCAGACCGCCGCCCTCGTCACTGGCGAGGATCAGGCCGCCGGCGCCTACCATCAGCACCTGCCCGTCCGGCAGTCGGGTGCCCCCGTAAAGGCTGTAGCGTTCAGGGTTTTCCACTTCCTCCCAGCTCACACCGCCGTCCGCGGAACGGAATACGTGACCACGCAGACCGTAGGCGTAAAGCTGGTCGCCGCGTTCCGCGACACCAAACAGCGTGCCGTCATAGACATCATCCACCCGTTCCCAGTTGCTGCCGGCATCGCTGGAGTAGTACAGCAGACCGGCTTCACCGCTGAGGTACAGGCGCCCATCGGCGCCCACTGCCATTGCGTAGTAGTGATAGCGGTCAGGATTGTCGATGCCGTCAATGGCTATTTCCCAGTCACTGCCGCCATTGTTCGTGCGATACAGCATACCGTAGGCGCCCATCGCGAAGCCGGTGCTGGCATCCAGGAACAGCACGTCGAGGAACGGGTCCGCGGGGCCGGTGTCAATGGCATCCGTGGCGTCATCCACCGCAAAGCTGGCCTCCTCAAAGGCAAATTCCAGCTCCTCCTGCGCCGCTTCGTCCTCGGCATCCGCCAGCGCCGCCTCCAGTTCCTCTACCCGCTGTTGCGCCCAGGCCAGGTATTTGCGGTTGGCGACATGGCCGTCGAACTGCAGGGTCCAGGTCTCGCCGCCGTCGCTGCTGTGGAGGATGACGCCCGAGTGACCCACGGCCCAGCCCAGCTGCGGCTGCGGGAAGTGCAGCGAGGTCAGGGTGACGCTGACGGGCACCGAAGCCTGGCGCCAGCTGTCGCCGTCGTCATCGCTGACAATGATCACGCCGCGCTCGCCCACCGCCACCAGGCGTTCGCCAGCCCGGGTGATATCCAGCAACTGCATGCGGGTGGGATCGTCAAAAGTCACTGCGGGCAGAAAGGCGAAATCCTCCGCTGCCCGCAGCTGCGCGGGCAAGAGGAAACAGATGGCAATGGTGGCCAGCCCCAGGGACCGCGCCAGAGCACTCAGGTTTACCATAACGGCGACCCTAGCGCCGGCCGGCGCGACGCAGGGCAGACGGGGTGAAGTCCTCGAAGTCACCGACGTAGTCGAAATCGTACTGGTAACCGCTTTCCTCGTTATCCAGGCCGATGACCACGTAGCGACCGGAGATCAGGTCGTGCAGAGCTTCAGCCGCTATCCAGGGCACTTTCACCTGGTAATGCTGCACCTTGTGCCCCTCTTTCAGCTTCCACAGTTCACCGCGGCCATCGTAGTGATCGACCACTGCGATCTGCCAGGTGTCCTCGTCGACATAGAAGGTGCGGCGGGCGTAGATGTGCCGCGCGTCTTCCTTGAGCTTGGCCTCGACCACCCACACCCGGTGCAGCTCGTAACGCAGGTACTGCGGGTCCATGTGGCCCGGCTTGATGATGTCGGTGTACTTGAGGTCACCACGGCGCAGGGCATAGGCATTGTAGGGGATGTACAGCTCCTTCTTGCCCACCAGCTCCCAGTTGTAGCGGTCGGGAGCGCCGTTGAACAGGTCGAGGTCATCCGCGGTGCGCAGGCCATCGGAGGCTACGCCCGGGCCGTCATAGGCGATATTCGGCGCGCGCCGGACTCGCCGCTGGCCGGCGTTGTAGACCCAGGCAGAACGGGGCTCCTTTACCTGGTCCACGTTTTCATGCACCAGCAGCACGTCGCCCTCGAGCCGCGCCGGCGCCAGGATGCGCTGCAGGAACACGAACAGGCGGTTGGGGTTCGGGTTGGCCGGGAAGCGGTTGGCGAAGATCGCCTCTTCTTCAAACAGCACCGGCGCAAAGGCGCCGTTGGCCTGGACCGGCGCCTGGATGGAGCGGCGCTTGACTCCAAGCGGTGTGCGATAGCGGGTGACATGGTTCCAGATCCCCTCGACACCGCTGTTGGGAATCGGGAAGGGCACGTTGGCGCGGAAATCCACCAGGCCGTTGCCCCCGGCAACCAGGTCAGTTTTGGTCGCCCACTCCTTGATCAGGTCGTATTCGCTCTGCGGCAGGTTGGCGCTGCGCCGGGTTGGGTACACCGGCATCTTGTAGGTGTCGGGGTAGCGGCGAAACATCGCCACCTGCCCGGGTGACAGCTTGTCGGCATACTCGCTGACATTGTCCGCGGTGATGGTAAACAGCACCTCGTCCGCGGCGAAAGGGTTCACCAGGCGCTCGCCGGGGGTGTAGCCCGCAGGCAGTTCGGTGATACCACCCTCCCAGGGTGGAATGGTGCCGGCGGCGTTGCCGGCGCGCTCTGCACCTACCGGAGTCAGCTCATCGCCGCCCAGTCGTGCGGCCTGCTCGGGGCTGACTTTCGCCAGGGCGAGGCAACTGCCCAGGCCCAGCAGGGAGGCGAGGCCCGCGGCCATCAGTCTCTTGTTCATGCGATAACTCCTTGTTATTCGGCGACCTCGACGGCCACCCTAGAATGCAATGGAAAAGCTCATGGAGACAAAGTCGCGATCTATCAGATCATCATAGTCTGCCCCAAAGAAACTTGTATAGGAAATGTCTGCGCGGTAAATGTTCAGGTAATCCGCGGTGACCCCCATGCTCATGGCAATGCGGTCCTCGACAAAGTTGGGCGCCGGGGACGTGCCCTTGACGTCATGGGACCAGGCAACGTTCGGGGTCAGGTTGATACCGGCGAAAACGTCGGTATATTCCAGGCTCGCACGCAGGCGATAGCCCCAGGAAAAGTCATCCGTGAAGCCATCGTTGGTACAGTAGTCGGCATTGCTGTTGGGCCGGATGCCGGCGAACGCCTCCGCCGCGGGGTGTGAATTGCAGGCCACCGGGGAGCCCGGCCAGAGAAAGAACTCGCTGCTGAACGGCTCAAAGCTGCCCACGCCGTAGTTCGGTGAACGCCCGTAGTTGATGTTGTCATCCATCCCGCCTAAGAACACCGCACCGACCTCCGCGGCGAAGGACAGCCGCTGCGCACACATGACCTGCTCGAAGAACTTGATAAAGGTCATCTGCGCCTGGGTGTAGGAGACATCGTCATAGCCCGACACATAGCCACCGGGCCCCGCCGCCAGCGAGCGCGGCAACATCCGCGACCACTCGGCAGCACTGCCCAGGGCCACCGCCTGCAGCAGGTCAGTCGTGTTGATCTGCAGCGGGAAATCCGGCCGGTAACTCAGCTCGCCGGACACCGCCCACTCGCCGAGGTTGGTGGCAAAGGTCAGGCCCCACAGCTCGATGTCCTCGGGAAACTCGAAGAAGTAATCGGGGTTGGCGCCGAAATTGACCGGGAAGCCGAAGGCTACCGTGGCATTGTTGGCGCTGAAGATTGGTGTGCGGCTGTGGTAGTTCATGTAGTACAGGCCGAACTCCGTCGCGTTCAGGGCCTCGGCATAGTAGCGGAATGCCAGGCCCCACTGTCCGGACTCGGAGGCTTCCACATCATCCGTGCGGGGCAGGATCAAGCCCGCCGCCTGGGCGCTGCTGTCGGGCACGGCGCCGGAAATGGTCAGGTAGTCGCAGCCGCCGCCGTAGGGGTCTGCCGAGTTCCAGTAGGTCCCGCATTCGTCGAGAATGGTGCGCTGCCAGTCGTACTGGACAAAGGCTTCCATGCTCAGGTCACCGGTCACGCC
>JBFHFJ010000044.1:0-15976 GCA_041583655.1 Haliea sp.
AACAGGACGCGGCCGACCGGGAACCCGATGAGCTTGTCCTGGAAGAGAGCGAGGAAGACGCCGAACAGCTGGCCTTCGATCGTGCCCGCTCTGCCCGTGCCGTCGAAAAATCCCTGGATGCCACTCAGCTCTACCTGAACGAAATTGGCTTTTC
Source organism: Haliea sp. (assembly GCA_041583655.1). Classification (GTDB taxonomy): domain Bacteria; phylum Pseudomonadota; class Gammaproteobacteria; order Pseudomonadales; family Halieaceae; genus Haliea. The sequence goes on from JBFHFJ010000044.1 coordinate 155, forward strand.
CCCGCTGTTGACCGCGGACGAGGAAAAGTATTACGCCCGTCTGGCTCTCAAGGGCGACGATGCCGCCAGGCGCCGGATGATCGAGAGCAACCTGCGCCTGGTGGTGAAGATTTCCCGCCGGTATATCAACCGCGGACTCACCCTGCTGGATCTCATCGAGGAAGGCAATCTGGGTTTGATCCGGGCTGTCGAGAAGTTCGATCCCGAGCGGGGTTTCCGTTTCTCCACCTATGCCACCTGGTGGATCCGGCAGACTGTCGAACGGGCGATCATGAACCAGACCCGCACCATTCGCCTGCCCATTCACGTGGTCAAGGAGCTCAATGTCTATCTGCGCGCGGCACGCGAACTCACCCAGAAGCTGGACCATGAGCCCAGTGCGGAAGAGATTGCCGACATGCTCGACAAGCCCGCCGAGGACGTGAAGCGCCTGCTGGGGCTGAACGAACGGGTCACGTCAATTGACGTGCCTGTGGGCCCGGAATCCGACAGGGCGGTGCTGGATACCATTGCTGACCTGGGCGGTAGCGACCCCTCGCAGCTGCTGCAGGAGAACGACATCCGCGACAGCATCAGCCACTGGCTGGATGAACTGTCGGAGAAACAGCGGGAGGTCGTGTCCCGGCGTTTTGGGCTCCGGGGGCACGAGAGCAGCACTCTGGAAGAGGTGGGGCGGGAGATAGGCCTGACCCGCGAGAGGGTGCGCCAGATTCAGGTGGAGGCTCTGCGCCGCCTGCGCCAGATCATGGAGACGGAAGGTCTTACCGGGGAGTCCCTGTTCAGCTGAGCTCAGCGCTCCAGCAGGGCCAGCTTGTTTGGCTTGCCCGCCCATTCCTCGGCATCCGCCGGCGCCGGCTTCATCTCGGTGATGTTGGGCCAGATCTCCGCCAGTTCCGCGTTCAGCTCCAAGAATACCTGCTGGTCTTCCGGCAGCTCGTCCTCGGAGTAGATGGCGTCCACCGGGCATTCCGGCTCGCACAGGGCGCAGTCGATGCACTCGTCAGGGTGAATGACCAGAAAGTTCGGACCTTCATAGAAGCAATCCACCGGGCAGACTTCCACACAGTCTGTGTGCTTGCACTTGATACACTGTTCACCAACAACAAAAGTCATGCCAGTCCTGCCTCATCTGCCCGTGGGCCTGTTCGAAGGTGGGGAAGTTTAACCGCTGTGGGGAGAGTTTTAAAGTATCTCCGTGGATCAGTGCCGGTTTGCCGCTCAACTCTTGTCCAGCGCTCGCCAGTGATACAGGAGTTCCAGTGCCTGTCGTGGGCTCAGGCTGTCGATATCCAGCGTCGCCAGCTCATCCAGCACCGGGTGAGGCGCGGGCTCGCTGAACAACTCGGCCTGGGTGGGCGCCGGTACCTGCCCGACACCACGCTCCCGGCCCTGCTCCAGTTCCCGCAACTTGTCACGGGCGGCGCGCAATACCGGGTCCGGGATTCCCGCCAGCTTGGCCACCTGCAGGCCGAAGCTGCGGTTGGCCGGGCCTTCCTGGATGTTGTGCAGGAAGACCACGTGGTCCTGGTGCTCGGTGGCGTCCAGGTGCACGTTGGCCATGGTCGGGCACAGCTCGGGCAGGGCGGTCAGCTCGAAGTAGTGGGTGGCGAACAGAGTGAAGGCGCGGACCTGTTGCGCCAGCTGGATTGCCGCCGCCCAGGCCAGGCTGAGGCCGTCGAAGGTGCTGGTGCCGCGGCCCACCTCGTCCATCAGTACCAGGCTGCGTTCCGTGGCGTTGTGGAGGATATTGGCGGTTTCTGTCATTTCCACCATGAAGGTGGAGCGGCCGCTGGCCAGGTCATCCGAGGAACCGATACGGGTAAAGATTCGGTCGAGGGGCGACAGGCGGGCGCTGCTCGCCGGGACAAAACTCCCGCTGTGGGCGAGCAGGGCGATGATTGCGTTCTGCCGCATGTAGGTCGATTTGCCGCCCATATTGGGGCCGGTGATCAACAGCATGCGGCGGCGCTGGTTGAGGAGGGCGTCATTGGCTATGAAGGGCTCTTCCAGCACCTGCTCCACTACCAGGTGACGGCCGCCGCTGATCTCGAACAGCAGTTCGTCGCTGAACTCGGGCTGGCACAGGCGCAGGGTCATGGCGCGCTCGGCGAGGTTGGCCAGGACGTCCAGCTCCGCGACCGCGGCGGCGCTGTCCTGCAGGGGGGCCAGGTCCTCGTTCAGGCGCTCCAGCAGCGCATCGTAGAGGCCCTTTTCCCGGGCCAGGGCCCGGCTTTTCGCCGACAGGGCCTTGTCCTCGAAGGTTTTCAGCTCCGGGGTGATAAAGCGCTCGGCGTTTTTCAGGGTCTGGCGTCGCTGGTAGGTGTCCGGCGCCCGGTCTGACTGGCCGCGGCTGATCTCGATGTAGTAGCCGTGGACCCGGTTGTAGCCCACTTTCAGGGTACTGATGCCGGTGGCCTCGCGCTCCCGCTGCTCGATTTCCAGCAGGTAGTCTCCGGCGTTGCTGCTGATGCGGCGCAGTTCGTCCAGTTCTTCATCGTAGCCGTTGGCGATGACCCCGCCGTCGCGGATCACCACCGGGGGATTGTCGCCAATCGCGCGTTCCAGCAAGTCGCAGAGCCGGGGGAATTCGGCGGCCTGACGGGACAGGGCATCGAGCCGCTCCGAGGCGCAGTCATCCAGTACCGCGCGCAGCGCCGGCAGCGCCTGCAGCGAGCTGCGCAGGCGGGTGAGGTCCCGGGGCCGCGCCGAGCGCAGGGCCACCCGGCTGAGGATCCGTTCCATGTCGCCTATGGGCTTGAGGGCGGCGCGCACTGGCTCGTACCCGTACTCCGCGCACAGCGCCCGTATTGCCTCGTGGCGCCGGCGCAGGACGTCGATATCCGTGAGCGGGCGGTGCAGCCAGCGGCGCAGCAGGCGGCTGCCCATTGCGGTCACGCAGCGGTCCATCACCGACAGCAGGGTGTTGCTTTCGCCACCGGCCAGATTGCGGTCGATCTCCAGGTTGCGGCGGGTGGCGGCGTCCAGGATCACGCTTTCCGCGCGGCTTTCATGGGCGATGGCGCGAATATGGGGCAGGTTGCTGCGCTGGGTGTCCTTCACGTACTGCAGCAGGCAGCCCGCGGCGCCCAGCGCCAGGCCCAAATCGTCGCAGCCAAAACCCTGCAGGTCATGGGTCTGGAACTGCAGGTTCAGGGAGCGACGGGCGCTGTCCTGGTCAAATTCCCACAACGGCTGGGCGCGTGCTCCACGACGCCCGGTAACCACGGGGTAGGCGATGCTCTCCTGATACAGGGTTTCCGCCGGATTCAGGCGTTGTAGTTCGCTGGCCAGGGCCTCCTCGCCTGCCACCTCCAGCACGCGGAAGCGTCCGCTGGCCAGGTCGAGCCAGGCCAGCCCGAACTGTTCCCGGTGCTGGGCCACCGCCAGCAGCAGATTGTCTGCCCGCTCCTCCAGCAGGGCCTCGTCGCTGAGCGTGCCCGGGGTGACGATGCGCACTACCTTGCGTTCCACCGGCCCCTTGCTGGTGGCCGGGTCGCCGATCTGCTCGCAGATGGCTACCGAGACCCCGGCCTTCACCAGTCGCGCCAGGTAACCTTCCGCGGCGTGATAGGGCACTCCGGCCATGGGGATGGGCTCGCCGGCGGACTTGCCGCGGGCAGTGAGGGTAATGTCGAGCAGCTCCGCCGCCCGTTTGGCGTCATCGAAGAACAGCTCGTAGAAGTCGCCCATACGGTAGAACAGCAGCTCCCGCGGGTGCTGGGCCTTGATGCGCAGGTACTGCTGCATCATGGGAGTGTGGGGCGAGTCAGTATCAGCGGCCATTGCGAGTGAACTTGCGGTTGTTCCGGGTGGACGGGCCAGCATAACAAAGCGGGACGCGAACTATCTGCCTTTGTGTCTGCCGGACCACGGCTTTCTGCAGGCGGTGTCGGTTCAGTGCAGCACCGAACGCGGCTGCTGGCGGGTGCTGCCGTCCTCGGAGAAGAGGTAATCCAGACGGAGGCACTCTTCCGCCAGGTGCAGGGTGGCCTGCATGGCGATGGCGATAAAGTGGTTGAACTGCCCCTGGGTCAGTCCCTCATTGCCGGGGAAGATGCTGGCAGCCACCAGTTGCGGGGTAGCGTCGTCGACGATGTCGAGGAAGATCTTCAGGGTCGGGTATTCCATGTTCAGGCGCCCCAGATCCGCCGCTACGGCGAGCAGGGCCATCGGCCGGATTTCCAGCTCGGTGGTGAACAGCAGGCCAAAGGACTCCTGGATCAAGCGGCTGTCCAGGACCCCTTCCTGACTGCGGACTTCGCTCAGATGCAGGTTATCGCAATGTTCACACACGTAGCTGTCGACAGCGGCGGCCTTGAGCCAGCGTTCCAGCAGGGAGCGATCGGGAGTGACGGGTGAAGGCATGGCAATGGAGTATCCGGTGATCGGGGAGCGCATTTTACGCCAAGGGGCTTCGATCCTCTACCGCCTTCTGTCCGCGGTGCTCCTTTCCCGGCGGACAACTGTGCTATAAACCACCGATGGGCCTTGATATTGAACACACACAGTTTACCCCTGACGATTACCGACTGTTTGGTGAACGCCTGGAGCGGGACCTGGAACGGCTGCGAGCGGTGCTCGACACGCCGGGTTTTGGTGAAGGCCCCGGTTCGCTGGGTGCGGAGCTGGAGTTGTATATCGTGGATGGGGAAGGGCGTCCGGCGCTGCTCAACGCGGAGCTGCAGGAAGCGGCGCGGGACCCGCAGCTCACCCTCGAATTGAATCGCTACAACCTGGAGTACAACCTGTCGCCGGTTGCCATTGCCGGCGACCCGCTGGGAGCCCTGGAGCGGGAAATCCTGGCCAAGTTGCAGGCCCTGCGCAGCCTGGCGGCCGAGCGCGGCGCCCGCATCGTACCCATCGGGATTCTCCCGACCCTGCAATTGACGGACTTCGGTCCGGCCTGCCTGACCGATAAACAGCGCTACGCCGGTCTGGTCGAGCAGCTTATCGCTCGCCGGGGCAGCCAGTTCCGTATTGACCTCAACGGCAGACACCCGCTGCGCATGGAAATGGACGATGTGACCCTGGAGGGAGCCAATACCTCCTTCCAGGTACATTACCGGGTGCCCCCGCGGCACTTCGTCGACACCTTCAATGCCATCCAGGCGGTCACTCCGCTGGCACTGGCCGTCGCCGGCAATTCCCCCACCCTGTTTGGTCACAGCTTGTGGCAGGAGACACGAATTCCTCTGTTCAAGCAGTCTATCGATACCCGTCTGCCGGACCGGTACCACTGGCATGAACCCGCGCGGGTCAACTTTGGCCAGGGCTGGGTGCGGCGCGATGCACTGGAGCTCTTTGTCGAGGCGGTGCGCCTGTATCAGCCGCTGCTGCCAGTGTGTGGCGAGGACCACGCCGGCCATGGTTTCCCGTCATTGCCCGAACTGCAGCTGCACCAGAGTACCGTCTGGCTGTGGAACCGGCCAGTCTACGACGCGGCGTACGGCGGTCACCTGCGTATTGAGATGCGTGCCCTGCCGGCGGGGCCGACCGCGGTGGACATGGTTGCCAATGCGGCCTTCCTTATCGGCATGGCGGAGGGACTGCGACCGACAATCGACAGCTGGTTGCCAGCGCTGCCGTTCAATTTCGCCGAACACAACTTTTACCGGGCCGCCCAGTATGGTCTCGAGGCGCGCCTGGTGTGGCCGAGGGACAGGCAGTGCGCCTGCGAAGAGCGGAGCGCAGCTGCAATTATTGCCGACCTGCTGCTGGTTGCGCGCAGCGGGCTCCTCGCGATTGGTATTGACGAGGCCTCGGTTGCCTACTATCTGAATCTGATCGAACGGCGTCTGGCGAACGGCCAGACCGGGGCCCGCTGGCAGCTGGCGCGGCTGGAGCAGTCCGGTGCCGGTACCCGGCCTGACGCTGCCGGGCTGCGCTCTATGCTGGAGGCTTACATGGTGCACAGTTCTGCAAATAGTCCCGTTTCGGAGTGGCCCCTGTGAGGCGCTTCCGGTTTCTGCGCAATCCACTGGCAACCGAAATCGGGAGCACTGTGGAAGGGTTTCTGCGTTATCTCGGCGGTCCGGCAAGTATCTTCCTGGAGGGTGCGGACAGTACCCGGACCCGGGCCTTCGTCACCCTGTTGCACGGCAACGAGCCCTCCGGCGCAATGGCCCTGTTCCGCTGGCTGAAATCTGCTCGCCAGCCTGCAGTCAACACGGTGTGTATTGTCGCCTCTGTAGAGGCGGCCCTGGCAGCGCCGCTGTTCAGCCACAGGATGTTGCCGGGAGACCGGGATCTGAACCGCTGTTTCCGCCCGCCATTCGATGACACGCAGGGGCACCTGGCGGAGGAGATCCTCGAGATCCTGCGCCTGCACCGTCCCGAGGCGGTGGTGGACATGCACAATACCTCCGGTACCGGGCCGGCTTTCGGGGTCTGCACCCACATGGACCGGCAGCACGACGCACTGGCGTCACTGTTCACGGGGCGCATGATCGTGACCCGGCTCAATCTCGGGGCCCTGATGGAGATCAGCGAGCACAGTTATCCGACGGTCACGGTGGAGGTGGGCGGGCGCCTGGACGAAGACGCCCATGAGGTGGCGTGGTCGGGCCTCTGCGAGTATCTGGAGCGGCCTCAGGTGCTGGCTGGGGATAAAGTGGACTGGGGGCTGGAGTTGTTGTGCAATCCTATCCGGCTTCAATTGAACCCCGGCGTGGATCTCGCCTATGCGGAGCAGCCGAGCCCCCATGTTGCAGTGACCCTGCGTCCGGACATCGAGCATCTCAATTTCGGGGTTGTACAGGAGGATGTGCCCCTGGGCTGGGTCAGGGACGACCTGCGTACACTGTTCTGGGCCCAGGACGCGGACGGCCGCTGCGCGGTTGGCCGCCTGCTGCGAGTGGAGGAGGGGCGCCTGTATCCCGCCGCGCCGCTCAAGCTGTTCATGATTACGACCAATGCGGACATCGCGCGCAGCGATTGCCTGTTCTACGCCATCGAGCAGTGCGGGGCAGAGGATCCGGTGCCGGCCTGACCGGGGTTCAACAGATATTTCAGTCTACCCAGCCCCAGGGCGCCGGCGGCGGAGCCACTGGCTGGCTGAGGTCAAAGTCGACCTGGAATGCGCGCGGTGTGCCAAGCCGCCAGAGGCCGTAGGTGAAGACTTCGCCGGGTGTGACCCGCAGGGTCCATACATTGGCGAAGGCGGGCTCAATGATCTCGCGGGTCTCCTCATCGGCGGGAAACAGCTGTTCCCCCGAGCGGCCCGCGTTGGTGCTGGTGCCGCCGTACATGGTGATGACCTCGGGGCTGCCATCCTCGCGGCGGTGATCGTGCTTGAGGGTGATGCGGTCGCCCTCGCGGGTCAGTATCCAGGTGCGGGAGAGATCGTCGCCGACGGCGAAGGGGATCCTGATCCGGGTCTCCGAACATTCCCTCACGTGCATGACCAGTGACTTGCCGGCGAAGCTGTCGTCTGCGGGGGCATCCACCAGCGCTCCGGAGAAGGCCTTGCCGCAGAGGGCGGTCAGTGCCTGCCAGTAGTCTTCCGGGGGGGTGCCGTGTACGGAACCTGCAAGCAGCAGGGTGAGCAAAAGGGCGGTCGGTCTCACGGTACATCTCCCTGGAGCCTGAACGGGCCACTGAGCTTACACCATTCTGGAGAGCCTGCATCCCTTTCACTGCAGACCTGTCGCCTGAACAGGCAGGTGCTTGCGGTGCTGGACGGATTTGCCCGCATTTGTCTGGTTTTGGGGCTTGCATTTGTCGGTTAATGCACTGAGTATATATACAGTAGTCAGGTCGGGCGCTTACCGGCGGCCAGACCCCGAATCCGCAGCAGCGCAGCAACAACGACAGGAGCAGTCGATTATGGATGCCAACAAGCAGAAAGCACTGGACGCCGCCCTCAGCCAGATTGAACGCCAGTTCGGCAAGGGCACGGTCATGCGCATGGGTGACAACGAGCGCGTGGCCATGCCCGCCATCTCCACCGGTTCCCTTGGGCTGGATATCGCCCTCGGCATCGGTGGCCTGCCCAAGGGGCGGATCTGCGAAATCTACGGCCCCGAGTCATCCGGCAAGACCACGCTTACCCTGCAGGTTATTGCCGAGTCCCAGAAGCAGGGCGGCACCGCGGCCTTTATCGACGCCGAGCATGCCCTGGATCCGTCTTATGCCGAGAAGCTTGGCGTGCAGGTGGATGACCTTATCCTCTCCCAGCCGGACACCGGCGAGCAGGCCCTGGAAGTTGCCGAGATGCTGGTGCGTTCGGGTGCCGTGGACGTGCTGGTGATCGACTCTGTCGCGGCGCTGACCCCGAAGGCCGAGATCGAGGGTGAAATGGGTGATTCCCATGTGGGCTTGCAGGCCCGCCTCCTGAGCCAGGCCATGCGCAAGCTCACCGGAGCCATCAAGCACAGCAATTGCCTGGTCATTTTCATCAACCAGATCCGCATGAAGATCGGGGTCATGTTCGGCAATCCAGAGACCACCACCGGCGGCAATGCACTGAAATTCTATTCATCGGTGCGCCTGGATATCCGCCGTATTGGCGCGGTCAAGGACGGTGACGAGGTCATCGGCAACGAGACCCGGGTAAAAGTGGTCAAGAACAAGGTCTCGCCGCCTTTCAAGCAGGCCGAGTTCCAGATCATGTACGGCAAGGGTATCTACCACATGGGCGAGGTAATCGACTGGGGCGTCAAGCTCAACCTGGTCGACAAGTCGGGCGCCTGGTACGCGTACAAGGGCGACAAGATCGGTCAGGGCAAGGCCAATGCAGCCAAATTCCTGGAGGACAACCTGGCTATTGCCAACGAGATCGAAGCCGAGATCCGCAAGCAGATGCTGGTGGGTGTGGCGCCGGCGAAAAAGGGTGACAAGCAAGCCGTTGCCGCCGAGGACGACGTCGCCGACGACTGACTGCACACCCGGTGGCCCGGTGGCCACCAGGGTTTTCCGGCGCCGGGGCCCACTGACCCCACTCTCACATCCCCGGCGTCTTTTTTCCGGCAGTAGCGGGGTGAAAACCGGTGCCAGCAGACGCAACAAAAACAGGCGATACTACAGGTAGTGCTGTCCTCTCTGATGGGCAGGCTGTGCGCCCCGCCGATGTGCGCTTAGCCGCCCTGAACCTGCTCGCGCGTCGCGAGCACTCCCTCTCTGAACTCCAGAGCAAACTCCTCCGGCGCTTCGACGTTCCGGACCTGGTTACTTTCGTCCTGCAGGAGCTGCAGCGGGAAAACCTGCAGAGCGATGAACGCTACGCCGAGAGCCTGCTGCGACAGCGCCTGCAACGTGGCTACGGGCCGGTTCGAATTCGTCAGGACATGCGTGAGCGCGGCCTGGACGAGGCGGCAATTGCGGCCGCTCATGCGGCTGTCGACCCGGACTGGTTTGCCCTGGCAGAAGCGGTGTTCAAGCGCAAATTTGGCTGTCGATCTGCGGGCGGGTCCGCCGCCGACCCGTATGGGCATGACGGGGATATGCCGGGCCCGGATGAGCGTCGCGACATGCAGCAGGCGGCTTTAAGGGAGCGGGCCCGGCGCATGCGCTTCATGCAGTATCGCGGCTTTGCCACCGAGCATTTCCGCCATTTGCTGGTGGACTGACGGCTGGCTGGAGCGCCGATCTTTGCTATCCTCCGCTCCCCGGTACACGAGTCCCCCCTATGATACCCAGCTCCGGACTGCCAACCAGGCGAGGCGCCCATGCGCGGCGGTAATACTGCGGAACCCGGCCAGACGCTGAACTGGTCCATCCTGCCGCGCTTGTGGCCCTATCTGCGAGACCATCGGCGGCGCATAGCCCTCGCGCTGCTGTGTTTGCTGCTGGCCAAGGGAGCGGTGCTTGTCATTCCCTTCATCATGAAGCATTTGGTAGACGGGATGAACCTGCAGGCCGGTGCCCGGCTGGCAGGCACCCTGGCTTTGGGGTTGGTACTTGCCTATGGCCTGGCGCGGTTTTCCAGCGTTCTGTTCGGGGAGCTGCGCGACACCCTGTTCGGCCGCGTGACCGAACGGGCCATGCGCAACCTGGGGCTCAAGGTGTTTCGCCACGTGCACGCGCTGGACCTCGATTTCCACCTGCAGCGGCGTACGGGTGGCCTCGCCCGGGATATTGAGCGTGGCACCAGCGGGGTCAGTTTCCTGCTCCGGTTCATGGTGTTCAATATCGTGCCCACGCTGTTTGAAATTGCCGCCGTGGTCTCGGTGTTCTTTGTCGCCTACGGTGCCAGCTACGCACTGGTGACGCTGGCTTCCGTGCTTGCCTATGGCTGGTTCTCCTTTGGTGCTACCGAGTGGCGAACCCGCTTTGTCCGCGAGATGAACGAGGCAGATTCGGCCAGCAATACGCGTGCCGTGGACAGCCTGCTCAATTTTGAAACAGTGAAGTACTTTGGCAACGAGGACTTCGAAGCCCGTCGCTACGACGACGATCTGGAGCGCTGGGAACTGGCCCGGCGCAAGAACCGGCTTTCCCTGTTCGGCCTGAATGGTGGCCAGGCGCTGATTATCGCCCTGGCCCAGACCAGCATGATTGGGCTGGCGGTCTACCAGGTACGTGCGGGCATCCTCACCCTCGGCGATTTCATCCTCATCAGCCAGTACATGATCCAGCTGTTCATGCCCCTGGGTTTCCTGGGGTTCGTCTATCGGGAAATGAAGGGGGCCATGGCCAATATCGAGAAGCTGTTCGCACTGCTGGAGGTGCGGCCCGGGGTGACCGATCGCGCCGGCGCGCCCCCACTGGTGGTCCAGGACGCCGCTATCCGGTTTGAGAACGTGAGTTTCGCCTACCAGCCCGAGCGGCCAATTTTGCAGGGTGTCAGTTTCGAGGTGCAGCCGGGTCAGAAAGTGGCGGTGGTCGGCGCCAGCGGCGCCGGCAAATCCACCCTGGTCAAGCTGCTGTTCCGCTTCTATGACCCGACTGCGGGCAGGGTTGTCATCGATGGCCAGGATATTGCCGGAGTTACCCTGCAATCCCTGCGCCGGGCTATAGGCATCGTGCCCCAGGACACGGTGCTGTTCAACGACACCCTGCTGGAAAACGTGCGCTACGGCAAACCCGGTGCTGCTGATGCCGAGGTCGCCGAGGCCATACGCATGGCACATCTTGAGGAGTTCCTTGCCCAGCTGCCCGAAGGCGGCGCGACGCGGGTGGGGGAGCGCGGCCTGAAACTCTCCGGGGGCGAGAAGCAGCGGGTCTCAATTGCGCGCACGGTGCTGAAACGGCCACCTATCCTGGTCTTCGACGAGGCCACCTCCAGTCTCGACAGCCGCTCGGAGCAGTCGATCCTGGCGGCACTGCGGGAGATCGCCCGGCACCACACCAGCCTGGTCATAGCCCACCGGCTGTCCACGGTTGTGGATGCCGACTGCATCCTGGTATTGCATCAGGGCCGCATTGTCGAGCAGGGTACGCACCGGGAGCTGCTGGCTCTCGACGGCCACTACAGGGCGCTCTGGCGCGCCCAGCAGGACAGACAGGCCCAGTCGCCGGCTCAGTAGGTATAGCTGGACTGCAGGCCCAGTGGCAGGTCCAGTGACCAGTAGCCGAGCAGGAACACGGTCCAGATAACGATGAAGGTGACCGAGTAGGGCAGCATCAGGGCGGTCACCGTACCGATGCCGGCGCTGCGGATGTAGCGTTGGCAGTAGACCACCACCAGCGGGAAATAGGGCATCAATGGGGTAATGATATTGGTGGTGGAGTCGCCGATCCTGTAGGCGGCCTGGGTCAGGTCAGGAGACGCGCCCAGCTTCATCAGCATGGGCACGAGGATGGGTGCCAGCAGCGCCCACTTGGCGGAAGCCGAGCCGACGAACAGGTTCAGCACGCCGGTCAACAGGACGATACCGGAAATCGTGAGCGCGCCGGGCAGGCCCAGTGCCTGCAGCCCCGCAGCGCCTTTCACCGCAAGCAGGATGCCCAGGTTGGAGGCGCTGAAGGCGTAGATGAACTGGGCGATGAAGAACATGATCACCAGGTAGTAACCCATGGTCTGCATGGTCTTTGTCATCCCCTCAATGACATCGCGGCTGCTGGTCAAAGTGCCAGCAGCAATGCCGTAGATGATCCCCGGCAGCAGGAACAGGAGGAAGATCAGCGGTACGATTGAGGCCATCAGCGGCGCGCCAGCTTCGGTCAGCGTACCGTTCGGGCCGCGCCAGGCTGAAGCACCCGGCAGGGCGCTCAACACCAGCAGGAGAACCGCGGCCAGCATGCTCCACAGGGCAATACGCAGGGCGCGCGACTCACGTTCCCCCAGCTCCCGCATCTCGGTTTCCGCCGCTACATCCTCATCCACCGGGCTGTGGCGCAGCCGCGGTTCGACGAAGCGATCGGTCACCAGCCAGCCCACGAGGATTATCAGCACGGACGAGGCCGAGGTGAAAAAGTAGTTGTTCAGGGGGTTCAGGGCCACCGACGGGTCGATGATCTGCGCGGCAGACTGGGAAATTCCCTGCAGCATCGGGTCGATGGCGGAGGGAATGAAGTTGGCCGAATAGCCGCCGGACACGCCGGCGAAGGCGGCGGCGATGCCGGCCAGTGGATGCCGCCCTGCGGCGTGAAAGATAATGCCGCCCAGGGGTATGACCAGTACGTAGCCCGCATCTGCAGCGGTGTGGCTGACAATGCCGACCACGATCACCATCGGTGTGAGCAGCCAGCGGGCGGTTACGCCCAGCATGGCGCGCAGGGTCGAGTTGATAAAGCCTGTGTGCTCGGCTACGCCGATCCCCAGCATTGCTACCAGCACGACCCCAATGGGGTGGAAGTGAGCGAAGGTGGTAACCATCGCGGACAGGAATTGCGTCATCGCACCAGCAGAGAGCTGGTTGACCACAGCCAGGGGTTCGCCGTTGCGGGGATCGATCAGGTCATAGTCGAACAGCGAGAACAGCAGCGACAGGGCCCAGGTGATGAACAGCAAGGCAATAAACAGTACCGCGGGATCCGGCAGCCTGTTGCCGACGCGCTCGATGCTGGCCAGGACTCTCTGGGTGCGGGTGGCGGTGAGGGGTGCCTGGTTCATGCCGTTCGCTTCTCGCAGAAAACCGCAGTGTAATTCGACCGGGGGCAGGAAACAAACCCGCCGCAACTCGCCGAGGCTGCTGCGGCCCGCCATGGGCCCGGTTTGATTTGCTGAACGGAGGCGGGCGCCGGCTGCGGGTTGCTTGTGCCGCGCCCCGCGCTGGTCCATGCTCGGGTGCATACCAATAACAGCCAGGCCGCTATCATGCTCTCCAGGTTTGACGATTATCCCATCCACCAGACAGCCGAACCCATAGCCCAGACCGCCAGCAGTGACCGCTGCACCTATGACCGCTACTGGTACAATGCCCATGATCGCGACGGAGCGTTCTATTTCGGCGTCGGCCTCTGTCGTTATCCCAACCTGGGAATCATGGATTGCAGCCTGAGTCTGGCCATTGACGGCCAGCAGTACGCCTTCCACGGCTCGCGGCGGGCGCCGTCGGAGCCCACGGATACCACGGTGGGTCCCTTCCGCCTGCGTATCCTGGAGCCCATGGGCCGCCACCAGCTGACGATCGCAGCCAACGAGACCGGCATCGAGTGCGATCTGGTTTTCACACCTTACACGGCGTGCATGGAAGAGGGCCGCCAGACCCTGCGCAACGAGCGGCACCTGGTCATGGATGCGACCCGTCTCGACCAGTTCGGCAGCTGGCACGGCTGGATTCGCTATGACGGGCGCGAACTGCGCGTCGACGGTGCGGTAACCTGCGGCCTCAAGGACCGTTCCTGGGGTATCCGGCCGGTAGGAGAACCCTGGCCGGGAGGGGCGCCCATCAGCAGTTTTCAGGCCGTGCACTTCTGCTGGATGCCGATCCACTGGGATGACCAGTGCAGCCTGGCCGGCTGGTTCGAGGACGACAGTGGCCACCAGTGGCACTGCGACCAGGGATTCCTGCCGCGCTACGCGGATGCGGCCGCCATTCCCGGCACCAGCGATCCCGCCGCCACTGTCTGGCACGGCACGGTGGAGCATCAGATAGCGATGTTGCCCGGTACCCGCCGCGCTGCCGGCGCTACCGTGACCATGCGCGATCGCGCCGGTGAGGCCATGACGGTCACTCTTGAGCCGCTACTCGTACACCGTATGAAAGGCCTGGGTTACCAGCATCCACAGTGGGGCCACGGCAAGTGGCATGGCGAGCTGGTGATCGCCGGCGAGCGCTGGCGCGACAGCGACCTCAATCCACTGGCGCTGGAAAACCTGCACATCCAGCAGGTGGTGCGCGCGACCTGCGGCGAACGGGTTGGCCACGGCGTGCTGGAGCAGATGCACATCGGCCCCTCCCGCTCCTACGGCTTCAACGACTGGTTTGATGGGGCGGGCGGCTAGTCAGGCAGGTGCCGTACTGCGCCGGCTTCGGGAGCCCCACTACCCATCCCGGACACGCCGTGGACCCATCCATGGGGGCTTGGTGAAAACATCCATGTTTTCAACAGTCCGCGATGGGGAGTGGGGCTCCCGATACCTGTGACGGCACGAGGTTCGAAATACCCCGCACAACAGTGTTTACCCCAACGGAAAGCGACGAAGCCTCAGTCCAGCGGATAGGGGGGCCGCTGCCCGCCGCAGAGCACATCGGTCACCTGTTCGGTGTCCATGTACTCGGTCAGCTTGAGCAGCTTGCCCCTGTCGAATTCGAACAGGAAATGGTAGTCGTTACTGTAGGTCTGGCCAGAGACGTGTTCACCCTCGCTGGATGCCTCGACGGCCACTTTCTCGCCTTCGGCGACCATGCCGCGCACGGTGAAAGTGATGCCCCTGGGAAATACCTCCATGATGCTGGCGATGGCCCCGCGCAACTCAGGGTACTCGGTGACGCCGGAAATCAGGGTGGCCCCCATTGTCTCCACGCAGCCGTTCCGGGCATAGGCAGCGAATGCCGCATCGACGTTGCCCGCACTCAGGTCCGCGAGGAACTGGCGAACACGCGCCTTGTTGTCTGTCTCTGTTGTCATTGCTGTCACCCGCGAGAAGGAGCGCCGGCCGGCGCTATTGCCTCATCTTAGTCACCGCAGTGCACTGCGCCATGTCGCTGGTTCAGCATTTCAAGCCAGTGCTGCCGGCCCAATGCAGCGGACCGGTGCTGGTTCAACTATTCGACAAGCCCTGGGCAGGCCGCGGGCGGGGTGTGGCCCTGCTCCTTATGGAGAGTGCGAACTGCTTCAGCGGTTCCGGCCCAGCCGCTCGTGGGCGTTGACCCATTCGTTCTGCCGGGTTTCCTTGTCGACCCGGGTAGCCGCACCCAGGGACAGTTCCCCGGCGACGACCAGGCCGGCGGCGATCTCCGCCAGTTTCAATGCCTTGCCCTTGCCGTGGCAGTCCATGATTTCCAGGCACTCACGCTGGGTAGGCAGGTTGGTGCCGCCGCCGTAGGTGGCGAGGATGAGTGCCGGCAGGGTGATGGAGAAAAAGTAGTCGCCCTCCCGGGTCACCCGGGTGTACACCGTGCACTGGTTGGATTCCCCGATGTTGGCGATATCCTGGCCGGTGGCCAGGTACAGGGCGGCCAGGCCATTGGCGGGGTGGGCCGCGTTGTTGGAGGAGTGGGTGAGGAACGATGCGATGGTAGTGATACCCCAGCCGTAGTGCATGGCTTCCGGGGTGATTCGCAGATTGGCTGCCAGGACATCCCGCGGGACGGTGATTTCCGCGGTGACACGGCGCCCCCGGCCCTTGAGCGAGTTTACGGAAGAGGTGCGTTTCTCGGTGTCGAAGTTACCGGACAGCAGATAATGGCGCATTTTCGGGAACTGTTCGCGGATCCACTCGCAGGCGGAGAAGGTCGCCTTGCTGGTCATGTTCTGGCCGGCGGCATCGCCGGT
>JBFHFJ010000045.1:0-15941 GCA_041583655.1 Haliea sp.
CCCTATGTCGAATTACACGTCGACGACGTCGCCGCCCTGGGACTGGTGACGGGTGGACTGGCGCGCGTTTCCAGCCCGCTGGGTAGTTGCGTGGTGCGGGTGCGGAACGAGCCTGGGCAGGCGCCCGGTACCGTGTTTATGCCGATCCACTGGAATAGTTGCTTCGCCTCCAGTGCCCGGGTAGGAACCCTGATAGCGCCGCTGCGGGATCCGGTCTCTGGCCAACCCGCTTTCAAGCAGACTGCAGTCAGCGTGGCACCGTTGCCGGTGCGTTGGCAGGCTCTTCTAATCAGCCGCGACCTGCTGCCCTTGCCGGCCAATGATTATTGGTGTCGCCGCGAGGCCGAAGGCTGGCAGATCCACACTCTGGCAGGCAACATCCCTGTCACCGCTGCCGAACTCAAGACGCTGTGGGCCCCATGGGTCAGCCAGTGGGCGCAGTTTGAGGATAGCGAACACGAGCACCAGCGTTTGCTCGGCTATGCCGATAACGAGCCGGTGTGCTGGTTCGCGTTGGCGCCCGAGCTGCCGCTCGTTGCCGAAGACTGGCTGCTACAGGCACTGGCCGAGCGAAAGGAGTTGCCATTTGCCCTGGCCCAGGCCAGGCCCCTGGACGGAGTCGACAACAGCCCACCCGTCTGTAGCTGTCACCAGGTGCGTGCGGAAGCCATTCGGGCGGCTGTCGCGGCTGGCGCGGACTCTGCTCTCGCTGTTGGCAGGGCGACTCGCGCTGGTACCAACTGCGGCTCCTGCCTTCCCGAAATTCGTCAATTGATTGTTACTGGCAAGCCTGTGGAGGTCCCATGTTGAATCTGTTCGCCACCCGCCGGGTCTGGTCCGAACTTCTCGCCTCCCTGGCGTTCCGCGACCAGCGGCCACACGCCCCGGCCGCTCCCCGCAACGCGGCTGGCAGAGTGGCGCTTGTGGGAGCAGGCCCCGGTGACCCGGAGTTGATCACCGTGCGCGCACTGCGCCTGTTGCAACAGGCCGAAGTGGTGGTGCACGACCGTCTGGTGGCGCCGTCACTGCTGAGCGAGTGTCGCGCGGATGCCTTGCTGGTGGATGTGGGCAAGCGGCCGGGCAAGCATAGCGTGGCACAGGCGGAGATTGAGGCGTTGCTGGTGTTCCATGCACGGCAGGGCCGGCAGGTGGTCAGGTTGAAGGGCGGCGACCCGTTTATTTTCGGCCGTGGCGGTGAGGAGCTGGCGACCCTGCGGGCCGCGGGTATCGCGGTGGAGGTAGTACCCGGGATTACCGCCGCGGCGGGCTGTGCCGCAGCGGCCGGGTTCCCGCTGACCCAGCGCCATGTCGCCGATAGCGTATGCCTGGCGACCGCGCATTTCGCCGATGGTGAAGATCATATCAATTGGGCCGCGCTGGCGGCGGATCCGTGTCGCACCCTTGTGTTCTACATGGGCCTGGCCCGGCTCGGTACGATTCGCAGTCAGCTGTTGCACCACGGTCTGGCGCCCACAACTCCAGCGGCTCTGATAGAGCATGGCACCACCGCCGCGCAACGGGAAGTAATTTGCACCCTGGATACCATGCTGTCGGCGGCTGGCGCCGCGGCTCTGAGCTCACCCACGCTACTCGTGATCGGCCGTGTGGTGGCGCTCGCCGCCGGTCAGCAATCTCCAGCCTCCGAGGGGGCCGCGGGCCTGCTGCAAACAACATTGACCTCATGACCCAGGGAGTTGCCATGCGCTACCCCAGTTGTTCTATTCCATTGGCCCTGCTGGCATTAACCGGAAGCCCCGGCATTGCCGATACGGGGATAGCCGAAGCGCTGACCAGCGGCGAGACCAGCCTGTCGTTCCGCTTGCGCCATGAGCTGGTGCAGGACGATGCGGCTGCCGAGGACGCCAATGCGAGTACTTTGCGCTCGAGGCTGGGCTATACCAGTGGGCAGTGGCGGGGCCTGGATCTCACGCTGGAACTGGACCACGTAGGCCAGCTGTTCGACCGCCGTTTAAACGATACCCGTAACGGCAAGACGAGCTTCCCGGTCGTGCCGGATCCCAAGGGTGCGGACATCAACCAGGCTGCGCTGCGATATCGGCACGGGGAGCATAGCGCTACCGCCGGGCGCCAGCGTATCACCTTGGATAATCACCGCTTTATTGGCAGTGTGGGCTGGCGCCAGAATGAGCAGACCTATGATGCCCTGCGCCTGAGCCTTAAGCCGCTGCCAACACTTACCGTCGACTATGCCTGGATTGACAGCACCCGGAGAATCTTTGGACCCGACAGCGGTAATCCGCCAGCGAGTCTGGCCAGTGACCACCAGCTGCTGCACCTGCAGTGGTCCGGCAGCAAGCTAATGAACGCAGGTGTGTACTACTACGGGCTGGATTTCGCCGAGGCTGCAGCGCTGACCTCGCACACCGCCGGTGGTTTCGTCAGGGGCGAGACAATGGCGGGCGAGCTGAAACTGGATTATCGTTTGGAGCTCGCCCGCCAGAGCGACGCAGGCAACAACCCGGTTAACTACGATGCCGACTACAGTCTGGTGTCGGCGGGTATCAGCAGCCACGGGATCCGCTTCGGGGCCGCGATGGAAATCCTTGGTGCCGATCGCGATGCAGGCGTTGCTCTGCAGACTCCGCTGGCGACCTTGCACGCGTTTCAGGGCTGGTCGGATAAATTCCTGACGACGCCGGCCGCGGGAATCAGGGACAGTTATGTCAGCCTGAGCGGCGCGCTTTCTGGGGTGCGGTTGCAGGCGGCCTGGCACGACTACCGCAGCGATAGCGGGAGTGGGGAGTTCGGCGATGAGCTTAATTTACAGGCGAGTCACGTCTTTGCCGGTCGCTATACCCTGACGGCAAAGTATGCCGACTATCGGGCAGATGCTTTCAGCCGCGACACGCGAAAGTTCTGGCTGGTGGCGGAGGCGCAGTGGTGAGGCTGCCATCCTCGAGCGAAACCGTGGGCAGGGTCTTGCGCTCACGCAGGTAGTCCTGCGGATTCAGCCAGGGCTCCCGGTCCCCCTGCCGGGGCAGCAGGTGCATGACCCGCTGCATGTAGCCGGCACTGAAGCCCTCTATCCAGGGTCGGGCGGGCATGTCCTGCTCGTCGGCCCGCAGGGTCGGGGTGACCTGCGCCAGGCCCTTGCGGTCCATATGGTTTAGCAGGCGGCAGACAAAGCGCGCGATCAGGTCCGCCCGCAGGGTCCAGGAAGCGTTGATATAGCCAAAGGTGCTGGCCATATTGGGTATCCCGGAGCACATCACGCCGCGCCAGGTCCAGCACTGGCTGAAGTCCACCGCTTCGCCGTCCACCTCGAAGGCAATATCGCCCATTACCACCAGTTCCAGGCCGGTGGCGGTGACGATCACATCCGCGGGCAGCTCAGCACCCGACTGCAGGCGGATGCCATGTTCGGTGAACTCCGCGATGTGATCGGTGACCACCTCGGCCCGGCCGCTGCGCAGGGTGGCGTAGAGGTCGCCATCGGGGACCAGACACAGGCGCTGGTCCCAGGGCTGGTAGCTGGGACTGAAGTGGCGCCCGACATCGAAATCATGTCCCAACTCCTTGCGCAGCATGTTCAGCAGGTGTTTGCGCACCTGATCAGGCTGACTGCGGGTCTTGCGATACAGCCACGCCTGCAGGCGGGTGTTCTTCCAGCGGGTGACGGCATAGGCCCAGGTTTCCGGCAGCAGCCTGCGCAGCAGGTTCGCCAGCCGGTCCCGCGCCGGCCGGGAAATCACATACGTGGGTGAGCGCT
The DNA here is from genome assembly GCA_041583655.1 of Haliea sp. Lineage (GTDB taxonomy): Bacteria > Pseudomonadota > Gammaproteobacteria > Pseudomonadales > Halieaceae > Haliea. Next base: position 3,731 of record JBFHFJ010000045.1, read on the forward strand.
GCAGCATGGTGACCTTCGACGCTGTAGCCGCCATGGCTGGCACCAGGGTCATGGCCGTGGCGCCCGAGCCGATGATCACCACCCGCTTGTCGCGGTAATCCAGGTCTTCGGGCCACTGCTGCGGACGCACGATGGGGCCCCGAAAACGATCTTCACCGGGAAAGGCGGGGTCGTGGCCGTGCGCGTAGTTGAAGTACCCGGCGCACATGAACAGGAACTGGCAGGTGAAGGTCTGGCGCTTTTCCTGACCGCCGCTGCCGACAGCGACTTCCAGTTCCCAGCGCGCTTGCGCGCTGCTGAACCGGGCCCGCTTGACCCGGTGCTGAAAGTAGATTTTTTCTGTTATGCCGTGTTCTTGTGCGGTCTCCTCGATATAGTCGAGAATCGCAGGTCCGTCGGCAATGGCTCTGGGGTTACGCCAGGGCTTGAACTCGTAGCCCAGGGTATGCATGTCACTGTCCGAGCGAATGCCCGGGTAGCGGAACAGGTCCCAGGTGCCTCCCAGTGCGGCGCGGCTTTCCAGCAGTGCCACGCGCTTCTTCGGGCACTGCTGCTGCAGGTGGACCGCAGTGCCGATCCCGGAGAGCCCGGCGCCGACGATGATGACATCGAAATCGCTGGAAAGCGCGGCCTCCGCGACTTCGCGGTCGGTCATCTCAGGCCCGGCCGAGGATAGAGCGGGCCACCAGCTCGCGCATGATCTCCGAGGACCCGCCATAGATGCGCTGGATGCGCGCGTCCGTGTAGAAGCGGGAGATCGGATACTCCACCGTGTAGCCGTAGCCGCCAAACAGCTGCAGGCACTCGTCGATGGTGTCGCACTGCATTTCGCAGGAGGCGAGTTTCAGCATTGCCGCCTTGTCGGCGGTCAGCTCGCCCCGGCTGTACTCGTCCGCGCACTGCTCGTACAGTGCCCGGTTGAGCGCGATCTGGGTGCGCACGTCGGCGAGCTTGAAGCGGGTATTCTGGAAGCTGCCGATAGCCTGGCCGAAGGCCTTGCGTTCCAGCACATAGTCGACGGTCAGGTCCAGGGCGCCCTCGGCCGAGGCCACGGCCTGGGCGGCGATACCCAGCCGTTCCCTGGGCAGCTCCTCCATCATGATCACAAAGCCCTTGTTTTCCTGGCCCAGCAAGGCATTGGCGGGCAGGCGCATGTCCTGGAAAAAGAGCAGGGCGGTGTCGGAGGCGTGCTGGCCAATCTTCTCGATTTTCTTGCCGCGCTCAAAGCCGGGCAGAGAGGCGTCGACCAGGAACAGGGACGTGCCCTTGGCGCCCTTGCCGGGGTCGGTGATGGCGGCGACGATTACCAGGTCGGCGTGCATGCCGTTGGTGATGAAGATCTTGGAGCCGTTCAGCACCCACTCGTCGCCGTCGCGTACGGCACTGGTGCGAATGCCCTGCACATCGGAGCCGGCCCCGGGTTCGGTCATGGCCAGGGCGCCGACCGCATCACCGCTGACCATTCTCGGCAGCCACTGCTGCTTCTGCTCCTCGGTGCCGTGCCGGGACAGGTATGGGGCGACGATATTGGAGTGAATGCCGAAACCCGAGGCAAAGCCGCCAAAGCCCATGCGCGACAGCTCCTCTATCAGCATCAGGGTGACATGGGGCGAGGTGCCCGCGCCGCCATAGGCCTCGTCCACATCCGCACACAGCAGGCCGGCGGCGCCGAGGGTGCGCCACAGGTCCCGGGGCACCATGTGGTCCTCTTCCCACTGCTCGTAGTGGGGGCTGATTTCTGCCTCGAAGGCACGGCGGGCCATGTCGCGGAACAGGGTCATTTCCTCGGACTGCATGGTGGTCTCTCCAGATTCAGAAATGGCAAATGATAACCCTATGGGGTGGTGGCCGGCCACTCAGGCGGTGCTACACTAGCCGGCATCGATAATCAGTTGCTGGAGAGCACACATGCGCGAGTACCTGCAGTTTTACATCAACGGTGAATGGGTCGATCCGGTCAGGCCGAACCCCCACGATGTGATCAATCCGGCTACCGAGGAAGTCTGCGCCCACATATCCCTGGGCTCCGAGGAAGATGTTGACCGCGCGGTGGCCGCCGCCCGCGCCGCCTTCGAAACCTGGGGCTACAGCAGCCGGGAGGAGCGGATCGCGGTGCTGGAGTCCTGCGTCGCCACCTACGAGAAATACTACAACGACATGGCAGATGCCATCCGCGAGGAGATGGGAGCGCCCAAATCCCTGGCGGTGTCGGCCCAGGCCCACGCCGGGCTCGGCCATTTGCAGGAGGCACTGCGCGTGCTGCGCGATTTCTCCTTCGAGGAGGACCTGGGTGAACACCGGGTATTCAAGGAGCCGATCGGCGTCTGCGGCCTGATCACGCCCTGGAACTGGCCGGTAAACCAGATCGGCTGCAAGGTGGCGCCGGCCCTGGCGGTGGGCTGCACCATGATCCTCAAGCCCTCGGAAGTGGCGCCCCTGTCGGGCTACCTGTTTGCCAAGATCATGCACGAGGCCGGGGTGCCGGCGGGCGTGTTCAATCTGGTCAACGGTGACGGCCCGACTGTGGGTACGGCGCTGTCGAAGCATCCGGGTGTGGACATGATGTCCTTCACCGGCTCCACCCGCGCCGGCTCCCTGGTGGCCCAGAATGCCGCGCCGACGGTGAAGCGCGTGACCCAGGAGCTGGGGGGCAAGTCTCCGAATATCATCCTCGACGACGCCGACCTGGAAAAGGCGGTGACCCGCGGCGTGCTGCACATGTACAACAACACCGGGCAGTCCTGCAATGCGCCCTCGCGCATGCTGGTGCCCCGGGCGCGGCTGGCGGAGGCGGAGGCCATCGCCGCCAAAGTGACGGAGAAGGTCGTGGTCGGTGACCCCGCCGATGAGTCCACCACCATGGGCCCGGTGGTCTCGGAGCTGCAGTTCAACAAGATCCAGGCGTTGATCGAGAAGGGTATTGCCGAAGGCGCCAAGCTGGTCTGCGGTGGCCCCGGGCGTCCCGAGGGTATCGAGAAGGGCTATTTTGTTCGCCCCACGGTATTCTCCGAGGGCAACAACGAGATGACCATCGCCCGGGAGGAGATTTTCGGCCCGGTGCTGGTGATGATTCCCTACGACAGCGAGGAGGAGGCCATTCGCATCGCCAACGACACGCCCTACGGACTCGCCGGCTACATCCAGAGTGGCAACATGGAGCACGCACGCAAGGTCGCGTCCCGCATCCGTGCCGGCAACGTCCACATCAATGGTGCCAGCGGCGGCTACAACGTGCCGTTCGGCGGCTACAAGCAGTCCGGCAATGGCCGTGAATGGGGCGCCCACGGTTTCACTGATTTCCTCGAAATCAAGGCTATAGAGGGTTACGGCACCTGATATGGGCGCTTTTATCCTCGCCATCGATCAGGGCACGACCGGGACCACGGTTGCCCTGATGGATGACCGGGGCAAGCTCCGGAGCAGCGTCAATATCGAGTTCCCCCAGCACTACCCCAGGCCCGGCTGGGTGGAGCACGACGCCGGGGATATCTGGAATACGGTGCAGCGCGGCATCCGTGCCGTGCTGCGCAAGCGCCTGTGCAAACCCGCGGATATCGCCGCCATCGGCATTACCAACCAGCGGGAGACCTCGCTGCTCTGGGACCGCGGCACGGGCGCGCCGCTGAACCGCGCCATCGTCTGGCAGTGCCGGCGCACTACCGAGTTCTGCGAAACCCTGAAGGCCGCCGGCCATGAGAAGCTGGTCAAACGCAAGTCCGGCCTGGTGCTGGACCCATATTTCTCCGCCAGCAAATTTCGCTGGCTGCTGCACAACACCCCCGGTATCGCCCGTAAACTGAAGGCCGGCCAGGTGGCCGCCGGTACTGTTGACAGCTACCTGATCTGGCAGCTCAGCGGCGGCGCCGCCCACGTCAGCGATGTGTCCAATGCCTCGCGCACCTCGCTGATGAACCTGCGCCGGCTGAGCTGGGACAAGGAACTGATGGACCTGTTCGAGGTGCCCGAGGGCATCCTGCCCAATATCGTATCCTCCAGCGCGGTGCTGGCCCACACCCGCGGCGTTCCCGGGCTGCCGGACGGTATTCCCATTGCCGGCGTGGCGGGCGACCAGCAGGCGGCCCTGTTCGGCCAGGCCTGTTTCACCGCGGGAGATGCCAAGTGCACATTCGGCACCGGCTCCTTCATTTTGATGAACACCGGCTCCGAGCTGTTGCAGTCCCGCTCGGGATTGCTGACCACGGCAGCCTGGCAACTCGGTGATGGCAAGCCGGTCTATGCGCTGGAGGGTGGAGCCTTCGTCTGCGGCGCCGCGGTGCAGTGGCTGCGGGACGGCCTGCAGATCATCAAGCGCTCCGCGGATGTGGAGGCCCTGGCCCGCAGCGTGCAAGACGCCGGCGGGGTGGAATTTGTGCCCGCGCTCACCGGCCTGGGTGCCCCCCACTGGGCACCGGATGCGCGCGGGAACCTGAGCGGCCTCACCCGCGGCACCGGGCGCGGACATATTGCCCGGGCCACCCTGGATGCCATGGCCCTGCAGAATGCGGATATCCTGCTGGCCATGGAACGGGATCTGGGCAAACGCATGCGTCCCTTGCGGGTCGACGGCGGTGCCGCGGCAAACGATCTGCTGCTGCAGATTCAGGCCGATGTGCTCGGGCGCAAGCTGATCCGGCCGCAGGTTATCGAAACCACAGTGGCCGGTGCCTGCTACCTGGCGGGGCTGGGTGTGGGGCTGTGGACTGGCATGGGTGACATCCGCAAGATCTGGGCCGCGGACCAGGAGTTCAGGGTACAGATGTCCGCCAGCGCGAGGCGCGAGCGGCGGGCATCCTGGCAGGCCGCCCTGGCCCGCACGCTGCTCTGAGCTTGTCTTCGTGGCGGACATCCTTCCCTTTCGCAAACCGTCCCTGCAGGAGAAGCACAAGGGCAAGACCCTGTGCCGCCACGGCCACCACAAGTGGGCGGTGGACAAGGCAAAGCAGTTTGATGTGAAGCAGGGCAAGCTGGTGACAATCTACCGATGCACCCGCTGCGGGCAGCAGAAAGTTACGGCGCACTGACCTCTCGACAGGAGACCTATCGATGACCAGAGCAAGGGCGGGGCTGCTTGCCACCAGTATTGCTTTACTCGGGGCCGTTTTGCTGGCGTCCTGCGATCGCCAGCAGGCGCCGTCACCGGCTGTATCAGGCGGCGCGCCGCAGCAGCTTGCGCCCGCCACAGCGGCAGATATCGTGATTCGCAATGCGCGGGTCTACACCCAGAACCCGGCCCAGCCCCAGGCCAGCAGCATCGCAGTGCGGGACGGCGCAATTGTGGCCGTGGGCGATGACGCGGCAACCGCGGGGTTTGTCGGCGGGCAAACCCGGGTGATCGACGCCGAACAGGGCATGCTGCTCCCGGGACTGCACGATGCCCACGTGCACCCTCTGTCTGCCGGCGCCGCGCTGCTCGGCTGTTCCCTGAGTGACGCAGGGTCCGAGCAGGCGATTCTGGAAACCTTGCAGGCCTGTGCCGCCGACACTCCCGACGGTTGGCTGGTGGGTCTTGATTTCAACCTGGGCCTGTTTGCGAACGGCAATCCGCACAAGGCAGCGCTGGACGCGCTGTTTCCGCAGCGCCCCGTCTATCTTACCGCGTCCGATGGGCACTCTGTCTGGGTGAACTCCCGTGCCCTGGCGCTCGCCGGCATTACCGCGGATACGCCCAACCCGCCGCAGGGGGTGATCGAGCGCGACCCGGCGACCGGTGAGGCGACCGGTACCCTGCGGGAAACGGCCCAGGCGCTGGTCAGTGACCTGCTGCCGAAGACCACGCCCGAGGAGGATGTTGCCGCCCTGCGCGCAGCGCTGCAGTTCATGCACAGCAAGGGCATCACCTCGTTTATTGACGCCGCGGTTGGCGAACAGCACTGGCGGGCCTACAGTGCCCTCGCCGCTGCCGGTGAACTGCAGGCGCGGGTGCGTACTTCCCTGACCCACGGTACATTCAGCCAGCATCCCGGCGAGGAATTTGCGGCAGTGCTGGCCCGCCGCGGCGAGTACGCCGGCGAGCGCCTGAATACGGATGCGGTGAAGCTTTTTGTCGATGGCGTGCTGGAGGGGGAGACCGCGGCGCTGGTGACACCCTATCTCGGCGATCATCCACACCGCGGCGAACTCAACTTTGACCCGGAGGAGCTCAAGGATATAGTCACCCGCCTCGACGCCATGGGCCTGCAGGTCCACGCCCATGCCATTGGCGATCGCGGCGTGCGCATTGCGCTGGATGCTTTCGAGGCGGCCCGCGAACGCAACGGCGAGCGCGGGAATCGACACCATATCGCGCATCTGCAGCTGGTCCATCCGGACGATATTCCGCGCTTTGCCGAGCTCAATGTCAGCACCACGTTCCAGGCGCTCTGGGCCTACCCGGACAGCTATATTACCGAGATCAATCTTCCCGCGGTCGGCGCCGAGCGGGTAAATCGCATGTACCCGGTGCGCAGCCTGCAGCAGGCCGGTGCGCGCATCGTCGGCGGCAGCGACTGGTCAGTTTCGTCGGTAAACCCGCTCGATGCCATCGAGACTGCGCTGCGTCGCCAGGACCCCGACGGCCTTGTGCCGGGCACGCTCAATGCGGGGGAGCGTGTCACTCTCGACACCATGCTTGCCGCGTACACGCGCAACGGGGCCTGGCTGATGCATCAGGAAGACCTGGTCGGCAGTATCGAGGTGGGCAAGCGAGCTGACCTGGTGCTCCTGAACCGGGATCTCTACCGTATTCCTGTCGCAGACATCAACGCCACCACGGTGCGTATGACCCTGTTCGACGGCAAGGTGGTCTACCGGGCGGGGGAGGTCAATCAACAGCTCCGTCCCGGGAATTAACCTGAACAATCGCCGCTAGCGGGGCTATACTGGGAGTCAAAGTTCGGTTTCGCAGGGGGCGAAAACCGTGAACGTAATCCAGCTCGCCGTGCGCAACCCCGCAGCGACACTTGTCGCAGCCCTGTTGGTGCTGGGGTTCGGTGCGCTGGCCATCTATCGCCTGCCGATACAGCTGCTCCCCGAACTGTCTCCCCCTCGCATATTTATTTTCACCGGCTGGCGCGCCGCGGCGCCGGAGGAGATTGAGGAGCAGATCATCCAGGGCCAGGAGCGGGTCCTTGCCAATATCCAGGGCGTGACCAGCATGGTCAGTTCTATCGCCCGCGATCAGGGCTACATCGAGCTCAATTTCGAGATCGGCTGGGACATGCAAAGAGCCCTGATCGACGTCATCACCAATCTCAATCAGGCACCGCCCCTGCCCGCGGACGCCGATGAACCGATTGTGCGCGCCGGAGCCGGCACCACCGGAAGCAACGCCGCGGCCACACTGCAACTGTTTCGCGCCGACGACATCGACACCGATGTTACCGCCTACGAAAACCTTGTGACCACGCTCATCGAGCCGCGCCTCGCGCGGGTGCCCGGTGTGGCGGAAGTGAGTCTGCAATCCCGGCGCGAGCGCGAAATCGCGGTCAACATTGATCCCCACAGGCTTGCGGGCATGGGTGTCGCGATCGACGATGTGACACGCGCGCTGCGTCGCGCCACCAATGTTTCCGGCGGGTTCGCCGATGTCGGTCGACGCCAGTATACAGTCCGTATAGAGGGCAGTTTCGGCATTGACCAGCTCGGCGACCTGGTCGTCGGCTGGCGCAATGAACAGCCGGTCTACCTGCGGGACGTGGCCTCGGTGGAGGCGGGTTTCATGAAGCGCAACAGCTTCTCCCGGCGCAATGGCCACCCGTCCTATTACATACGGTTGAATCGCAGCAACGGCGCCAACACTGTGGAGTTGCTCGATTCGCTCAAGGAGGTGATTGCCGAGCTCAACGCCGGTCCGCTTGCCGCCGAGGGGCTCACCCTGGAGCTGAGCTTTGATTCCTCGCTGCACATCCGCCGGGCGATCGCCCTGGTACAGAGCAACCTGCTGCTGGGTTTAGTGCTGTCGAGCCTGGTGCTGTTTTTCTTTCTCCGGGTCATGCGTGCCACGCTGGTTATTGCGCTGAGTATTCCCCTGTCGTTGATGGGCGCGTTCCTGGCGCTGCAGTTTACCGGTCACAGCCTGAATGTGATTTCGCTCGCCGGCCTGGCATTTGCAGTCGGGCTGTCCATGGATGCTTCCATCGTGGTCCAGGAGAATATTGTGCGCCTGGGTCAGCAGGGCATGGGGCGGCACGACTCGGCGGAGGCCGGCGCCCGCGAGGTGGCACCCGCGCTGCTGTCGTCAACCCTGACCACGGTGGCCATTTTCGTCCCCATCATTTTCCTCGAAGGGCTGGAAGGCCAGTTGTTCAAGGACTTGGCGATTACCCTCTCGGCGGCGGTCCTGATGTCCCTGGTGGTGTCTTTGACCGTGCTGCCCATGGCCACGGCACACGCCGCACTGACTGAAGTACCCGCAGACCCCCTGCGACGGTTCTGGAACCTTCTGGCGGACTGGATTGACCGGCACACGGAGACAGATCGTGCCCGAATCCGCTGGATCGCGGCGATCCTGGGTTTCTCAGTGCTGACCGTCGTGATTCTGGTTCCCAAGGTCGACTTTCTGCCCAAGGCCGATGTCGATGCGGTCGAGAGCTATCTCGATCTGCCTCCGGGCACCAGCCTGGATACCATAGAGCGCGAGATTTTCGGGGAAATCGAACGGCGTCTGCGGCCGTTTTACACGGGCGAGCGGGAGCCGAGGGTACGCGGTTACAACGTTGGTGTCGGCCCCGGCTACGGCACGGTATTCCTGTATCCCGCGGAGCCGGAGGGCACGGAAACCCTGATCGGGATCATGCGCGAGGAAATCCTGGCCGGCCTTCCCGACGTGGAGCCGTTTGTGCGTCGCGCATCCATGATCCAGGTAGACGGCGGCGGCCGCAGTATCGCCATCGATATTCGCGGCGCGGACCTGGAGACTCTCATGCGCGTGGGCAGCGCCGGCATGGAGCAGGTCAAGACGATGTGGGAAGACGGCAGCGCCTATGCGGAGCCTGCGCTGACCATGGACCAGCCGGAATTGCGCATCGTCCCGAATGACAAGCGTCTCGGGCTCGCGGGTCTGGACCGGATGGTGCTGGCCGACGCGGTGCGCGCACTGACCGATGGCCTGTACGCCGGAGAGTACTTCGACGGCAATCGGCGCTACGACATGATCGTGCACGGTCCGGGATGGGGCACTCCGGAAGAGCTGGCGAGCACGCCGATTGCCACGCCGCTCGCCGGCGTCCAGGCGATTGGCGAGCTTGCGACAATCGAGTATACCGTGGGCCCGGTGCAGCTGCAGCGCGTCGATGGCCTGCGCACGGTCACCATCAACGTGCTGCCGCCGGAGCAGGTGACGCTGGAGGAGGCGATCGAACGACTGCGCGCGGAGCTGGACCCCGAATTGCGTGCCATGTTGCCGCCCGGCGCGTCAATTGCCTATCGCGGCAGCGCCGACCGCTTGCAGGAAGCGGTCAGCAAGATGCTGGTGAACTTCGCCATCGCGGTCCTGATCCTGTTTGCCATCATGGCGGCGGTGTTCCGCTCTGCCTGGGACAGCCTGCTGGTATTGCTGGTCATGCCGCCGGCGATTGCCGGCGGGGTGCTGGCGCTGAAAGCCTTCAACCTGTTCACCTACCAGTCCCTCGATATGCTGACCATGGTCGGATTCATCATTCTGTTGGGCCTGGTGGTCAACAACGCGATCCTGCTCGTCGACCAGACCCGCATCAGGGAGCGCGAGGGTGCCGAGCGCCGGCAGGCGATCCGGGATGCCGTGCTGACAAGGGCGCGGCCGGTGTTCATGAGCACGTTGACCAGCATTTTCGGCATGCTGCCACTCATGCTGATGCCGGGCGTGGGCTCGGAGATCTATCGCGGCCTGGCCGCGGTTATCGTGGGTGGCATGATCGCCAGCGGAGCCCTGTCCCTGCTGTTGATGCCCAGCCTGCTGGGCATGGGCAGGGCGACGTTGCAAGGCCTGCCGGCAGCTGACGGATTGGCGGTGAGAGCTCCCGGGGAGGTGGGATGAAACGGATACTGGGTAGTGGCCTGTGCTCGCTGGCCCTGGGTTTGCTGCTGGCGGCCCCGGCGGGCCTTGCCGAAAGCAGCGCGGTGGTGGAAACCGGCAGGGTCGAGCGCGTCGCCATGGGCGCGCGCCTGCCCCTGAATGGCAGCGTGTTCAGCCGCAATGACGTTGCTGTTACCGCCGCAGTGGCCGGTGAACTGGACTGGGTCGCCGAGCCCGGCACCCGATTCACCGCGGGCGAGACCGTTGCGCGACTCGACCGTACCCCCTTGCAGCTGCGGCGCGAGGAGTTGCAGGGGCTGCTGGAGCGGGAGGCGGTCAACGAGGCCTACCAGAGCAAAGTGGTGGAGCGCTACGTGGCGCTCAGCGAGACCCAGAACCTGTCCGTGTTCCTGCTCGACGAGGCCCTGTCGCGGCGGGATATTGCGCGCAAGGACATGGCGATCCTGGAAGCGCGTATCCGCCAGGTGGATGACGAAATCGCCCGTTCCGAGGTCCGTGCCCGTTTCCATGGTGTGCTGGTGGAACGCAGCAAGCTGGGCGGTGAATATGTCGTTCCCGGCGAGGTCATCGGCCGCCTTGTCGACCTTGACCGGCTTGAGGTGCGGGTGGATGTACCGATCAGCTACCAGGGGCGTGTTGCGGTGGGCGATCGCCTCGATATTTTGGCTGAGGAGCGTGTGCACCCGGGTGTGGTGCGTACCCGGATAGCCGCTGGTGACCCTGTGTCGCAGACCTTCGAGCTGCGCATTGATCTCGTGTCGGGGCACAGCGACAGCATAATGCCCGGGCAGCTGGTCAAGGTGGAGATTCCGCTGGAGGACAGCAACATGACCCTGGCGGTCCCGCGGGATGCCGTGGTCATCCGCCGCGAGGGCAGCTATATCTATCGCGTCAGCGAAGAGGGCATTGCCGAGCGGGTAAGCGTTGTCGTGGGTGCGGGCGATGCTACGCTGGTGGCAGTGAGCGGCGAGCTGGAGGAGGGGGAGCGGATTGTGGTGCGCGGCGCCGACCGCTTGCAGACCGGCCAGCGGGTACTGGAGCCGGGCTGAGTCGGTGGTCTCACGCCGGCGCAACCCCCAGTTCCCTGAGGTAGCGCTGTAATTCATCGATGAACAGCTGGGTCCGCACTGTACGCGAAGCCGCGGGCTCGGCCACGAGATAGATTCCCTCGTCCACCGCCATCTCCTGCTCCAGCAGGCGCACCAGGATGCCCCGACGCAAATCCGCCGCCACCTCCAGCCGATCCGCCAGCACAACGCCCAGGCCCTGGCGCGCGGCCTCAATGGACTGGAAGCCATAATCGAAGTGGATATTGCCCTGGCCCCGGGCCCGGTCGATGCCGTGGGTGGCGAACCACTCTTCCCAGTGCTGGAACCGCTCGTGCAGCAGGGGGTAGGCGAGTAGATCCGCTGGCTGCTGCACCGGTTTTTCCGCGCTCACCAGCGCCGGTGCGCAGACCGGAAAATAGAACTCCTGGTAAAGCTTGCTGATGACCCTGCCTCGCGCTTCTGGAGCCCCAAGGCACAAGGCCAGGTCGAAGCGGGCGGGGAGGCTGCGCTGGTGAGGCTCGATGGTCGTGCAGTGGAGCTCCACCTCCGGGTAGCGCCGGCTGTAGGCGTGGATGACCCCGGGCAACCAGTTGATCGATATGGTGGGCGTGGTGGCGATGACCAGCTCTCCCGCCAGCGCCGCCGGGTCCAGGTGGATCACGCCCTCGGCCAGCGCATCGAGTGCGCTCTGGACCACGCCCAGGAAGCGGCGCCCGGCGGCGGTGAGCTGCATGCCGTTGTGGGCGCGACTGAACAGGGAGCAGCCCAGTTCGCTTTCCAGCAGCCGCACCTGGTGACTGAGGGCGGCGTGGGTGAGGTTCAGTTCTTCCGCGGCCCGGCGCAGGTGGCCATGGCGCCCCACCGCTTCAAAGGCGCGCAGGCTGTTCAGGGGAAAGCGTCGGTCCAGGGGCATGTTGGTAACTTTAATTGACCAGGATGGGCAAATTTAATCGCTTGTGGTTACACAGGCAAGCCGTGGAAAATGATCGGCCGAGGTGTACCTGCAGACCATGCGTGTCTGCGCTACCCTGATCAGTCCCAATGCAAGCCGCAGCGAGAGGAACGCGCCATGACCCACATGATCTACCCGACCACCAACCTGAAAGCCACGGAGCAGCTGGTTATCGAGCGCGGTGAGGGGGTGTATGTCTACGACAACCAGGGGCGGCAG
>JBFHFJ010000046.1:0-15574 GCA_041583655.1 Haliea sp.
ACAGCCGCTGCGCAGGTTTTGCCCGCCGGCCTCCACTAGGATAGTCTCTTGCGCGAAAAGACCACCTGGAGAGAGATGATGTCCCTGGATTTTGACGGCGCGCGCCTGCCCAATCCCCACATCACCGCGGATCACGAGGCCTGGCGTACCCAGCTGCGGCGCTTTATCGACACCGAGATCATGCCCTACGCCGATGCCTGGGATGAAGCCGGCCGGGTTCCCGATGAACTCTGGCCGAAGGCAGCGGCGGTAGGATTGCTGGGTCTTGGGTACCCGGAGGCCTACGGTGGTACACAGGAGGGGATCGACAGCTGGCACAGCTGGATCGCCCAGGAGGAGCTGGCGCGCATTGGCGCCGGGGGTATTCCGGCCAGCCTGATGGTTCACGGGATAGGTTTGCCACCCGTGCTCAACTGGGGCACCGAGGCGATGAAGCAGGCCGTGGCGCCGGCAGTGCTGGCCGGGCGGAAGCGCATCGCCCTGGGTATCACCGAGCCCGGCGGCGGTTCCGATGTGGCGAGTCTGACCACCACCGCGGTGCGGGACGGTGACTACTACGTGGTCAACGGCTGCAAGACCTACATCACCGGCGGGATGCGCGCCGACTGGGTTTCCACCGCCGTACGCACCGGCGGCCCGGGTGCCCGGGGGATATCCATGCTGCTGATTCCCGCGGACGCCGAGGGATTCTCACGCACGCCGCTGGAGCGCAAGCAGGGCTGGTGGGCATCGGATACCGCCACGCTGTATTTCGACAATGTGCGGGTGCCGGCTGAACAACTCATCGGCGAGGAAAACCGGGGGTTCCTGGTGATCATGACCAACTTCAACGGCGAGCGCATGGGCATGGCCGCGGGCATGGAAGCCATGGCCCGGGTCTGTCTGGAAGAGGCAGTGGCCTGGGCGCAGCAGCGCCGCACCTTCGGCCAGCGGCTTGCAGACCACCAGGTAATCCGCCACAAAATCGCCCAGATGAAGCAGAAAATCAACGCCACCCAGGCCTACATCCGGATTTGCTACGAGGCGATTGAGGCGGGCAATCCCAACCCCGGCGATATTGCCCTGCTCAAGGTGCAGGCCAGTGAGACCGTGGAATTCTGCGCCCGCGAGGCGATGCAGATCCTCGGCGGCATCGGCTTCATGCGCGGCAGCCGGGTGGACCGGATCTATCGGGAGGTGCGGGTCAATGCCATCGGCGGCGGCTCCGAGGAAATCATGCGCGACCTGGCGGCACGCCAGTATGGAGTCTGAGATGAAACTGTGGCACTGCGCCGGGGCCCGCTCCCTGCGCCCCCTGTGGACTCTGGAGGAGATGGGGCTGGAGTATGAGCTGGAAGTCCTGCCCTTTCCGCCCCGGGTAAGGCGGCCCGACTTCCTGCAGGTCAACAGCCTGGGCACCGTGCCCTTCTTTGTCGACGGCGAGACGGAAATGACCGAGTCCGCCGGTATCTGCCAGTATCTGGTGGAGCGCTATCCCGAGCGCGCAGGCGGCCTTGCCCTGCGCCCTGCAGACGCAGGCTACGGCGCCTACCTGAACTGGCTGCACCACAGCGATGCCACCCTGACATTTCCCCAGACCATTGCCCTGCGCTACTATTTTTTCGAGCAGGACCCGGCCAAGCGAGCAGTCGCCGACGACTACGCGAAGTGGTTCCGCGCCCGCCTGCGGCGGGTGGAAGAGCGGCTCGCGGGCAACGACTACCTTGTCGCGGACCGCTTTACCATTGCCGACATTGCGGTGGGCTATGCCCTGTTCCTGGGCTCCATTCTCCACCTGGACAAATACTACCTGCCCGCGACCGCGGCCTACCTGGAGCGCCTGCTGGCGCGTCCGGCCTTCCAGCGCGCCAACGCCCACGGTGAACCGCTGGTGCTGCCGGATGTAGTGTGAGCCGATCGGCCAGCTGACAAGGAGCAAGCCATGAGTACAGTGAGTGAACAGGACAAGCGCGCCTTGCGCGAAGAGGTGTCGGCCTGGCTGCGGGACAACAGGCCCGCAGACCCTGGCTTTCTGCTGCCCCAGTCCTTCATGGAGGTGGGCAGCGAGCAGCAGCTGGATTTCCTGCGGGAGTGGCAGCACAAGGTCTGGGCGGCGGGCTATCTCGGCATGGCCTGGCCGCGGCAGTACGGGGGCCAGGGGCTGGACCCGGTATTCCAGTCCATCGCTGACCAGGAAATGCGCCGCCATGCGGTGCCGATCTGTTTCAATGTCATCGGTTTGGGGTGGGCCGGTCCGCTGATCAATGACATCGGTACCGAGGAGGAAAAGGCCCGCTATCTCAAAGGTATCCTGACCGGCGAGGACATCTGGTGCCAGGGCTTTTCCGAACCGGATCACGGTTCGGACCTGGGCAGTGCCCAGACGCGTGCGGTACGCGATGGGGATGACTATGTCATCAACGGCACCAAGATCTGGACCACCATGGGCAACTTCGCGAAGTACATGATCCTGCTGGCCCGCACCAATCCAGCCGCGGAGCGCAAGTACGACGGCCTGTCCTTCTTCCTGGCGCCCATGCAGGTGCCGGGGATAGACCCGCGGCCCATCCGCAAGCTGACCGGAGAGTACGGTTTCACCGAGACCTTTTTCACCGATGCCCGCATCCCCGCCAGCTGCCTGATGGGCGAGGAGGGGCAGGGCTGGAAGATCGCCATGAAGACCCTGCAGTACGAACGCGGTGCCGAGGCGGGTGCGGCGGGCGGGCTGGCCTTTGTGCGCATTGTCATCGATGACATGATCGAGCAGTTGCGGGACGTGGAGCGCGATGGCGCGCCGGTGCTGCAGGACCCTGTGATCCGCGACCAGCTGGTGCAGTTGATCATGGAAGAGAAGGCCGTGGTTCTGGGCGACCGGCGCGCGGGCATCGGGCCGCTGACCACCGATTATCCGTTCTCTCTGCCCCTGTCCAACAAGCTGCGCTTCACCGAGAGCGCCCGTCGCATGCGCCAGCTGGCGATCAACCTGCAGGGCGCCGATGGCGGCCTCTATGTGGGGGACGAGCTCGCTCGCCAGGGCGGATTCTGGCAGCGTGCCTACCTGAACAGCTTTTCCGCCACCATTGGAGGCGGCACCAGCCAGGTTCAGGCCAATATTGTCGCCGAACATATTCTCGGCCTGCCCAAGTAAGGAGAACTGCGGATGTCTGTAATGGGCAACACAGCGCTGGCTTTCAGCGCAGACCAGGCCATGATCCTCGACGTGGCACGCGCCTTCTGCCGGGATAAATCCACCATCGGCGCAGCGCGGGCCCTGCTGGAGTCGGATACCGGCTTCGATCCCGATGTCTGGCGGCAGATGGTCGACCTGGGCTGGCCGGGGATGGCACTGCCCGAAGCGCTGGGTGGTTCCGGGCTCGGCATGGGGGCGGTGGTGCCGGTGATGGAGGCCATGGGCAAGTCCCTGCTGGGCGGCCCGCTGCTGGGCACGGTGCTGGCAGGCCAGTTGTTGTGGCGTGCAGCGGCCGAATCCGGACCTTCCGGAGCATTCTGCGACGAGGTCCTGGTCGCGCTGGCGGCCGGCGCCCCGGCGGCCGTGGCGGTGCTGGACAATCACGATTGGGGCGCCAGCCGTATTCGCTGTGAACTGGGTGTTGACGGCGTGCTGCAGGGCGTGAAACAGCAGGTCATGGAGGCGGCCAGCGCAGAGTGGTTTGTGGTTGTGGCGCAGCAGGCGGGCGAGCCGGTGCTGGCGCTGGTGCCCGCCGCGAGCGTTGCCCCGGCGGCACGCCGCAGCCACACCCTGATCGACTGTACCCGCCGCGCCCAGGCCATCGATTTCAGCGGTATCCGGGTGGAAGAGGATGCGATTGTGCGCGGGCCTCGCGTGGCCGCGGCGCTGCGCGACTTCCACCTGCTCGGCGCCCTGCTGGTGGCGGCGGAGGCCGGTGGCAGCGCCTCGGCCTGCCTCGACACCACGGTGGACTATCTCAAGACCCGCAGGCAGTTCGGCAAGCTGATCGGCTCCTACCAGGCCCTGAAGCATCCCTGTGTGGACATCCTGGTCGGTGTCGACTCGACCCGGTCTTTCGTTTATCACGCGGCAACCCTGCTTGATGATGGTGAGCTTGACCGGGATGCCGAGATCGCCTGCCGCATGGCCAAGGCCCAGGCGACGGAGACCCTCAAGTACGCCGGCGACCGGGCGATCCAGTTTCATGGCGGCATGGGTTTCACCTGGGAATGCGACGCCCAGCTGTATGTGCGCCGCGCCCAGTGGAGCCAGCAGGCCTTCGGCGATGCCCAGCACCACCGCAAGCGGCTGGCGGGGTTGCTGCTCGATGATTGAGTTCGGCTCGCTGCAGGGAGACGTCCAGCAGGAGGGCAGCTGCGTAACAATGCCATGAGCAGAAAATCATCCACCATTCGCCAGGGCAGCTTCGGGCGCGGTCTCGCCGTGTCCCTGGCGGGGTTGCGCGCCGGGGGAGCCTTCGCCATCGACGGCGCCCTGCAGCGCCTGCGCGCGGGCGCGCAGGAGGAGGAAGCCACAGTAGACTCCCCCTTCATCCGCAAGGAGGCGCGCCGTTTCGTGGCGGAGCTGGGGCGCCTCAAGGGCACCTACGTCAAGATCGGGCAGATGTTCGCCCTGCTGGGCGAGCATTTCCTGCCCCGGGCGCTGACCGAGGCCCTGCACGAGCTGGATGCCGCGACCCAACCCCTGCCCTGGGAGATCATCGAGCCGCAGCTCCAGGCGAGCCTTGGGCGGCGGCTGTGCGAGCTGGAGGTCGAGCCGGTGGCGCTGGCCGCGGCTTCCCTGGCCCAGGTGCACCGTGCCACTATCAAAGCCACCGGCGAACAGATCTGCCTGAAAGTGCAATACCCCGGCCTGCGCGACGTCATCGACAGCGACTTCGATGCGGTGGTGCGGATGCTGCTGCTGGCACGCTGGGTCAGGACCGGGCGGGAACTGGACGACTGGCTGGGCTCCATGCGCAGCCACCTGCACCAGGAGATCGATTACCGGCACGAGGCCCGCATGGGTGACACCGTTACCGCGCTGGTAGCCCGGGATACGGCGGTACCGGGTGGCAGTCGCTACTATGTTCCACAGCGCTTCCGGCGCTACTGCAGCGACGATGTGCTGGCACTTGAGTACATTGATGGCTGGCAGGTCAACCGGCCGGAAGTGGCCGCCCTGTCCCAGCGCCGCCGCAATGCCCTGGGTCGCAGTATGCTGGAGCTGTTTTTCCTCGAGCTGTACAGCTGGGGTGTGTTGCAGACCGATCCCAACTTTGGCAATTACCTGATCCGCAGCGGTTCCCGCCGCGACGAGCTGGTATTGCTGGACTTTGGCTCCACCCTGAGCTGCGAGCGGACGTTCCTGGCCCACCTGGGCAATGCCATCGCCGCGGGCCAGGAGCAGGACCGGGAGGCCCTGCTGGAAAGCCTGGAGGGCCTCGGCTGCCTGGATGACAATAGCAGCGCCTACGCTCGGGAATCCTTCAGTGATTTCTGCCTGGGCTTGCTCGAGCCCCTGCGGCCTCCGGCGGAACTGCCCCGGGAGTACCTGAACGACAGGGGGGAGTACCGCTGGGGCAGGTCCCAGCTGCTGCGCCGGGCCGGGAAGCGGGCGGCGAGTGCCGCGGCATCGCTGGATTTCGCCACCCCCTCACGGGACTTCGCCCTGATTGCGCGCAAGCTGACCGGGGTCTTCACTTTCATCGCGGTACTGGACGCCGAGTTCAATGCCCACGACCTGGTGCGCCGCCACATCCGCCGCTGGCGGGAGGGCAATGGATGACTGATGAGCGCGACGGAAGTGCGGTGCCGGCCGGGCGCCTGCGGCGGCTGGCGGGGATGGCACGGCTCGCCGGCGGTGTCGCCGGCGGCATGCTGGCGGAGGGCGAGCGCCAGCTGCGGGCGGGCAGGCGCCCCCGGGCTCGGGATATGCTGCTTACTCCGGGCAACGCCCGCCGGGTGACCAGGCAGCTGGCGCGCATGCGCGGCGCGGCGATGAAGCTCGGCCAGATGCTGTCCATGGATACGGGGGACCTGTTGCCGCGTGAACTGGCGGAGATCCTCGCCCGGTTGCGGGCTGACGCCGAGTCCATGCCGGCCAGGCAGTTGCAGGACGTGCTGCACCACGCGTTTGGCCCCGACTGGGACCCTGCCCTGTTCGAGTTCGAGTGGCGTCCGCTGGCGGCGGCGTCGATTGGCCAGGTTCACCGGATCAGGGCGCCGGATGGCCGCGCCGCCGTGCTCAAGATCCAGTACCCGGGTGTTGCCGACAGTATAGACAGCGATGTCGACAATATCGCCACCCTGCTGCGTATGTCCGGGCTCTTGCCGCGGCACCTTGACCTGCAGCCGCTGCTGCTGGATGCCCGTGCCCAGCTCAAGGACGAAGCGGACTATCTCAAGGAAGCGAAGTACCTGAACCGCTTTCGCGCGGCTCTCGCCGATGACCAGCGTTTTGTCCTGCCCGAGGTGCTGCCCGACCTCACTCGGCGCAACGTGCTGGGGATGACCTACGTTGACGGCGAGTCCATTGAGACCCTGGCCCTGCAGCCGGCCGCCGAGCGCGACCGGGTCATGGGCGCACTGATTGAACTGTTACTCACCGAGCTGTTCGAGTTGCGGCTGGTACAGACCGACCCCAACTTCGCCAACTACCAGTACCGGGAGCGTGACGGTGCGATCGTGCTGCTGGACTTCGGCGCCAGCCGCCCCTTCAAGGCCGCCTTCGTGCGCGACTACGGCAAGCTGGCAACGGCCGCCATGGCGGGTGACCGGGAAGCTGTGGCGCGGGCCGCGGAGCGCGTGGGCTACGCCATGGGAGACCCGGGTTCCCGCTACCGGGAGCTGGTGCTGGACATGCTGTTGCTGGCCCTGGAACCACTGCGCCAGGAGGGCTCCTATGACTTCGGTGCCTCGGACATGCCCGCCCGCCTGATGGCAATGGGCCAGACGGTGAGCGGGTACCGGGATTTCTGGCAGGCGCCGCCCACCCAGGCGGTTTACTTCCACCGCAAGCTGGGCGGCATGTTCATGCTGGCCCACCGTCTGAAGGCCAGGGTGGATGTGCGGGACCTCATGGCCCGGCGGCTCAGGGCCTGACTTTCACCCCCATCGGGCGTGATCACTGCGCTGCCCCGCCACCCAGGTGGCGCTGACCTGCAGGTCAGCGTCAAGCAGAACCAGATCCGCCCGTGAACCCGCAGCGATCCGTCCCAGGCGCGGTTCGCCGATAAACTCCGCCGGATACAGCGAGGCCATGCGCAGGCATTCCTCCAGCGGCAGGCCCACGACCTGGTGGCAGTAGCGCACCGCGTCCACCAGGCCGATGGCACTGCCCGCCAGGGCGCCCTCCGCGTTGAGCAAGCGGCCGTCCCGTGCCGCGATGCGCTCGCCATAGAGGGTAAACCAGGGTTGCCCGCTGCCGACGGTGGCCATGGCATCGCTGACCAGGAAAAGCCTCCCCGGGCCGGCGCAGCGGTGGGCGATGCGGATACTGGCCGGGTGTACATGGTGGCCGTCGGCGATGATTCCCAGCCAGCAGTCGCCGCTGTCCAGGGCGGCGCCGGTCACGCCCGGCTCCCGGGCGGTCAGGGGGCTCATCGCGTTGAACAGGTGGGTGAAACCGCGCAGACCGTCCTGCCGGGCCTGCTGCAGCTGCGTCCAGCTGGCCGCACTGTGTCCGGCGCTGACCATGATGCCGGCGTCGCTGAGCTGGCGAATCATGCCAGGCGCCATGATCTCGGGCGCCAGGGTGGTCAGGCAGCGCATGTCTGCCAGGCTGCACAGCCAGTCAATGTCTGCCTGTGTCGGTTGCCGCAGGCGGTCCGCCTGATGGGTCCCGCGGCGGGCGTTTGCGAAGAACGGGCCCTCAATATGGATGCCGAGGACGGCGCTGGCCCCGGGCTGCGCCGAAGCCCGTGCCTCACGTACCGCGGCTGCGCCCGCCTGCAGGACATCGGCGGTGTCGCTGAGCAGGGTTGGCAGCAGCGCCGTGGTACCGAAGCGGCGATGGGCGGCGGCGATGTGCAATACGGTGTCGGCGCTGGGCGCATTGTTAAACAGCAACCCGCCGCCGCCATTGACCTGCAGGTCGACCAGGCCGGGTGCGAGAAACCCTCCCGTGATATCCTCGCAGGGCAGCGAGGCGGGAATGGCGGAAGCCGGGAGCAGGGCCACTACAGTGTCTCCGGCCAGCAGAACACCGCAGTTACTGTGCCACTGCTCGCCATCGAAGAGGCGGGCGGCGCGCAGGGCGCAGTCGGCGAGCTGATCCCTCATGCGCCTTCAGTCCTGTCCTGTCCGGGCGTTGAAAGGGGCCCGGGGCCGTGTTGCCTGGTGTTCCATAGCATTCGCTTGTGTCGTGGAGTTGGCGCAGGCCGGGGAGCCGCGCGTGCGGCTTCCCGACCCCGGTGATGCGCATGACTATAGCAGGAACGCGGAATCTCCAGCACTGCCTGCCGGGTTAGCCCCCGGTGCGAATGCCTCGCTTCTCAAGAATGGGCAGGACATTCTCGGCAAAATACGGGAACTCATCGGCGTAATTGACGAACGCAAGTGTGGTGCCACCGAAGCCGGTGTCGTAGAGCTCGGTTATGCCGTCGGCGACCTGTTCCGGCGTACCCACCAGAGGGAAGCCACCGTGCCCGGCTGCCATCCGGTCGCGGATAAGGCTCAGGAGGTCGTGGGGGAAGGAGTGGGCGTGGGCGAACTGCAGGCGCACCAGGTTGTCCACAGCTGCCCAGTCGGCGTTGGTGTCAGCGTAATACTTGTGGTAGTCCTGGGCTTCTTTCTCGCTGGGTCGGCAAACCACGTAGGAAAATGTCAGCACGTCTACATTCCTGCCGGCGCTGTTCGCCTGCGCCTTCAGCTCGGCAAGCTCATCGCGGGAGCGCGCCAGGTCGATCGCGGGGGTAAAGAGAAAATCAGCATTCTTCACCGCGAACTCACGCCCCTGGGGAGAACCAGCTGCGTTGACGATAGGGGGAAGGTTCGAAATCGGTTTGGGGTCGGAATGCACGCCCTTGAGTTGGAAATACTCCCCGTTCCAGTCGAATGCCCCGCTCTCGGTCCACAGCTTTTTGACCACGTCAAACCACTCCTGGGCATAGCCGTAGCGGGTCTCGTGGTCATCCGCCAGTTGCAGGCCCATGGCGTCGTACTCGGGCTGGTTCCATCCCGCAACGATATTCAGCCCGGCGCGACCGGCGCCGATCTGGTCGATAGTTGCAATCTGTTTGGCCACCACGACCGGGTGATTGAACGCCGTGTGCATGGTCGCGATCACCGAGATCCGCTCGGTGATGGCGAGCAGGCCGGCGGCCCAGGCCATGGTCTCCAGCACGTTGTAATGAAAGTTGGTCTCGCCGCCGTAGCCGATCCAGCGCGCGATAGGCAGCATGAAATCGAGCCCTGCCTGGTCGCACTGGTGGACCAGGCGGGCATTGTTCTCCCAGGAATTGACCCAGCGCTCCGGGACCTTGGTGACAGCCATGCCCGAGGAGCAGTTGGCGGAAAATGTACCGAGCTTGAAGTGGTTCTTGCGGAACATCCGGTTTTCGACTTTGTTGGTCATGGCGACCCCTCCCAGGGCGTGTAGATATTATTAATTGAAATTACGTTTTAATTTAAAGCTTATTTATCAGCATGAGGCCGGATTGTCAACCTTGACGCATTGATCTGTGAGAAACTCTCGGCCTGCCGCCCATGCGGCCCTGAGGCTGGATTGTTGAAGGAGGGACGTTATGCCAAGAAATAAAAAGCCCGGCTCCCCGGGTTTGCAGGAACGGTCGAAGGGCCCAGAGTCCGCTGGCCCTGATCTGGCCACTGTGGGCAATGCGGATCACGGTGGGCTAACGCTGGACCGGCGCTGGCATCTCGCCGAGACGCCACATGAAGTCGCGGTCAGCGAGCTTGAATATGCCCTCATGCGCTGCAACGAGGCCTTTACCCGCTGGCAGGCCGAGTGCCTGGCCGCCGTCAGTGGTATCGACGTGGGTGGTAGCGACAATGCACTCCTGCATGTTATCCGCATGAAGGAGAGAGCCAAGGGTGTGAAGGAGATCGCCCGGCTGATGAACCGTGACGATATCCCCAACATCCAGTACTCGCTGCGCAAACTACTCAAGGCGGGCCTGATCGAGAAAAGTGCACAGAGTTCGCACCGTCAGGGCGTCACCTACCGTGTCACCGACAAGGGCTACCAGATTACCGAGCGCTACGCAGGTCTGCGGCGCAGCCTCCTGCTTGACTTCACCGGCACTGTGCACGAATTCGTGCCGCAGTTGACCGATGCCACTCGCACACTGGACCTGATGTCGGGTATCTACGAGCAGGCGGCCCGAATCGCGGCCACCCACCGTATCGACCAGCCTGACTAGGCGGCTCCTCAGCGGGTCGGCCCCGGGCCCGAGGCGCAAAGGCGGTCTGCCGGACGACCCGCCGGGCCTATACCAGGTAGAGCGCAGTGGTATTCATGTGCAATACCTGTACAGCATCCTGGCGTTGCAGGTGCACTTCCGCACTGATTATCCCCCGGTCGGGCTTGCTCTGGCTGAGCCGAGTGTCCTGGATTATGCACTGCCCACTCAATACGTCCCCCGGTCGCACCGGGGCGAGCCAGCGCACATGATCGACTCCGGGGGCTGCCACTGAGCTGGAATCGGTGATGAAGGCATCACACATCAGGCGCATGGCGATGGCGCAGGTGTGCCAGCCGCTGGCTATCAGTTCACCCATTGGCGAGTCTGCTGCGGCCACTGGATTGGTGTGCATGGGTTGCGGGTCATAGCGGGAGGCAAACTCGATAATCTCCTCCGCGCTCAGCTGATATCTGCCCAGCTGTATCACCTGGCCTGCCTCGAAACTGTTGAAACGCCACATTTACTGTTCCCCGCTGATCAAACTTCCCTCGTTGAAAACTTCTCCAGTCCGGGTGTTTACAATCCCGACGACTAGTCCTATTATCAAATACACTTTAAGCCTAAAGTTTTATTGCGCAGGAGGCAGTGTATGCGAAATGCCCCATTGTTCAACTGCAATAAGTTCCCTTTCGGTGCCATTTTCCCGAATGCCCGGGCGCGATGCCTGTGACCGGGGTCGGCCGGCTCTGCAGCATGCCGGGGTTCCATGCCTGTGCTGTTGACCTGTTGCCCGTAACGGCAATGCAGTCCGCCAGCGCTCCGTTATCGTTTGTCAACTGTGCAAGAGTTCTGCGCTGGTTTCCCGGTGGCTGTCTTTCCCATCATGCAACAACGCGTCAGCACGCTGCGGTGGGCGGCATTATGATCTGATTTCCGCAAGACAATAATTATTCACATTTTTTATTACCTTTTAGGGGGATGATGTATGAAGAAGAAATTGGCACTGAAGTATGGTTCCATATTTGCCGCCCTGTCTGTTCCACTGACCGGGGTCGCGCAGAACCTGCTCGAAGAGGTCACCGTCACTGCGCAGAAACGTGAGCAGAACTTGCAGGATGTCGGTATAGCGATAACGGTGTTCAGCGGCGACCAGGTGCGAGCACTGGGCGTGCAGCAGAGTTTTGATATCGCCGGATTCACTCCCGGCGTTCATATAAGCGGGAACATCGCCGGCCAGAATACCCAGTTCTCGATTCGCGGTGTCACGCAGAACGACTTCAACGATATCATCGAGGCGCCCAACGCGGCGTACCTTGACGAGGGGTACCTGGCGGTGGCGCAGGCCCAGACTTTCGCGGTCTACGATATCGAGCGGCTCGAGATCCTCAAGGGGCCCCAGGGTACGCTGTTTGGTCGCAACGCGACTGGGGGGCTGGTTCACTACATATCGAACAAGCCGAATTTTGATGGCACCGAAGGATATATCGACTTCCAGGTAGGCGAGTTTGATACTCCCGCCAACGCCAACCAAATGGTTATTGAAGGTGCTCTGGGTAGCGCCCTGACCGAGACCGTCGCCGGCAGGGTGGCCTTTCGCTACAAGGACCAGGACGGGTATCTGAAGAACCTCTATCCGGACACTGCTTTCCTCGGCCCCCCGGGTCCGGGTGCCGGCGCGGATCTGGGTGGACAGGAAGACAAGTCTGCACGCGGCACGCTTCTGTTCCAGCCGAACGACACGACGCAAGCCATGGTTTCCCTCAACTACTCCAAATCCGAGCTGTCTTCGGGACCCTACCAAAGCAAGCCCACTATCGGGGTACTTGATGCAAGTGGCGAGCTCATCAACGTGATTGACATGCCGGCTGGAGAAACACGGTTTACCATCCAGGGTGATCAGGACGGTGGCGGCAACGCCATTGATGGCAGCAGTTTTCTCCCCGGTGCCGGCATAGGATTGCCCAGCCGCCTGGCCCCGGGCGGCGATTTCTTCGGCTACCTTGATCCGGACGGCGAGGATTTCACCTTCTCCGGAGATTTTGCCTTCGAGGACCAGGCGTTTACCGAGACCTGGGGCATCAACGTCAACCTGCAGCATGAGCTGGCAAACGGTGTCCAGTTCACGTCGATCACGGACTTCAAGGACTACGAGAAGCTGCTGTTCATTGACGTGGATGCCGCACCTGCCAATCAGCTGGCGAATTATGCGGGAGTCGACGCAACCAGCTTTACCCAGGAAATCAGGTTCAACGGTGAAACCGACCGCACACGCTGGGTCGCCGGTGCCTTTTACCTGAACATCGACACGACGTCCGACAATGGCCTGAAAGCACCGGTTAACAGTATTGCCGGCAGCCCGCCCTTTGCGCCTGTCGATATCGGTGTGGTTGCTGACCTGGAGACCAATTCCTACAGTGTTTTCGGTCAGTTCGACTACGACCTCACAGAAGCGCTGACGCTCACCGCTGGCGCTCGCCTGATTCAGGAAGAGAAAGATTTCGACCTGTTGATCGCCATCTTCCCCTCCTTTGACAGCTTCTCGGTCAATCGGGGTGAGCCCATTCCCAATGCCTTTGGTGCTGGATCGCCGTTTACCAACACCGATGACAGCTCCGACACGCTGTGGACGGGCAAGCTGCAACTGGACTGGCGCTACACCGATGACCTGTTGCTATACGCCGGGATTAACCGCGGCGTGAAAGCCGGCAGCTTCAATGCACCGTTGCTGGGGGCCTACCTGGGCGCGGGGGGCGACGAGAGCCTGCCCTACGATGAAGAGGTTCTGGTGTCCTATGAGGGTGGATTCAAAAAGTCTTTCGCTGGCGGCATGACCCGTTTGAACGGTACGGCGTTTTACTATGACTACACCGACTACCAGTCATTCCTGTTCGTCGGTGTCGGCGGGGTCGTGCAGAACAACGATGCCCGTACCTACGGCGCTGAGCTTGAGTTGCAGACATCGCCCATGGACGGACTGGATATCATGCTCAGCGGCGCCTGGTTTGACGCGACGGTGAAGGATGTGCCCCTGCGCAGGGGCTCGCCACTGCCTTCGCGGGACGTCAAGCCAACCTATGCGCCCGAGCTGCAGGCCGCAGGCCTGATCCGTTACCAGTGGCCTGCCCTGGGTGGAAATCTCGCAGTACAGGCGGACTTCTCCTACTCGGATGAGTTCTTCTATAACCTGCGCAACTTCGATGCCGACAAGTTCGACAGTTATACCATTTACAACTCGTCGATAAGCTGGAGTAGCACTGACAGTCAGTGGCAGGCAACACTGGCTGTGCGCAACCTGACGGATGAGAGGGCGGGAACCCAGGGTTTCGACCTGGCTTCCCTGTGCGGCTGTAACGAAATTGCGTTCCGCGAGCCACGCCTGTATTCCATCGCCCTGCGCTACGAGTTCTGAGGCTGATGGAGTCCCTGCTCAAGCGGCGCAGCGTTCTCAAGGGCCTGGTACTTGCGTACCCGCTGGTCTCCGGGGCGCTGCTGCTTTCACCTGCACAGGCGCGGCTGCGCAAGCTGCCGCTCACTGTGCTGGATGATGGCGAAGCTGCGGATCTGGAGTCGGTAATAGAGGCTCTTGTACCCGGCTCCGCAGAGGCGGGCGCGGTGCACTTTATAGACTATCAGTTGGCGAGACCGCCAGCCGACAGCCTCCTCATGCTCAGGTACCTGGGTGTGGAGCAGCCGCATGTGGATTTTTACCGGGGTGGCCTGGCGGCGCTTGCACAGCATTCCAATGCGCGCTTCGGCAAACGCCCGTCTGTACTGCCTGCGCCCGAGCTGGATAAATTGATTGCCGACCTGATCGCTGATGATACGCCGGGGTGGTCAGGGCCGCCGGCATCGTTTCTCTATTTTGTCTGGCGCAGCGATGGCATTGATGTGACTTACGGGACAGAGGACGGCATGGCATCTTTGAATACGCCTTATATGGCTCACATCAGGCCGGAGCAGGTATGGTAACCGTGGCCGATAAGGTTGATCTGCTGGTGGTGGGCAGCGGAGCCGCGGGAAGTGTGTTCGCCGCGGAGGCGAGCGCGGCGGGCAAGCGGGTCTTGCTGCTGGAAGCAGGCCCCGCACGCACGCCTGATGACCTGGTCAGCTCACAGCTTTGGGCGCGCCGGCAAAAATGGGGCGGGGCGCATGTAGAAGAGGAGGGTAACCACCGGGTCGGGCACAACTTCAACGCCGGGTGGGGTACCGGTGGCAGCACCATGCACCACTATGGCGTGTGGCCACGGCTGCATGAAAATGATTTCCGGACATTCTCTGAATTTGGCCAGGGGCTGGACTGGCCTTTCCAGTATGCCGAGTTGAGACCGTATTATGACCGCATACAGGGCGCGGTAGGGCTCAGTGGAGATGCCACAGAAGAGCGCTGGCGGCCACCTGGCGATGCGTATCCGATGCCGCCTGTTCCTGTGTTTGGCCAGGGGCGCCTCCTCGCGGCGGGTTTTGCCCGGCTGGACTTGCATACGGCACCGTTACCGCTTGCGATCAACACGATGCCCTATCGCGGTCGGCCCGCGTGTTTGTATGACGGCTGGTGTGACGCGGGCTGCCCTATCGGTGCTCTGGGCAATGCCCAGACCGTTTTTCTCAGCAGGGCGCTGGAGTCGGGTGCGACAATTCAAAACGATGCGACAGTAACCCGTCTGCTCACCCGGAAGGACGGTCGACGCATCGACGGTGTTGAATTCCGCACGGTGGACGGTGAACTGCATCGCCAGTACGCGGATGTTGTGGTGCTGGCGGCATTCACGGTGCAGAACGCACGACTGCTGCTGGCCTCGGCCAATAGCCGCCATCCACAGGGGCTGGCCAATAGCAGTGGGCTTGTGGGACGTTACCTGATGACACACCCCACGGTGAGTATTTATGGCATGTTTGACGAGGAAACCCAGCCCGGGTTTGGTCCAACCGGTGGGCAACTTCTCAACCAGGACGGTTACGACAACAAGTTGGCGGTGAAGAACGCCTACGGCAGCTTCCAGTGGATCATTGCCAATGCCGTCAAGCCCAACGGGCTGTTGGGAATAGCCAACAACCGGGCCGATATTTACGGGGCGCAGCTCAGGCCTTTCCTGCAACGCGCGGTGAATCACCTGGGCGTGATGACACTGGTTGCCGAGGATGTTCCGCTTGCGGAAAACAGGGTGGAGCTGAGCGGCAAGCGCGATGCATTCGGCGTGCCACTGGCCCGCGCGGTGCACAACCTCGACAAGCCCGGTGCCGCCCTGGTCGCCCATGCCCTG
>JBFHFJ010000047.1:0-15396 GCA_041583655.1 Haliea sp.
CAGGTAGTGCAGTCGCTCCTGCCACTTCGCCAGGATTTCAGGCTGGTGCTCGAAGAGGATGGTGGGCAGCAGTATCAGGTCGTCGAAATCCAGGGCGTTGTAGGCCCTCAGGGCCTTGCGATAGCGCTGGTAGGCCTGGGCGAACAGCAGGTCGGCGGGGCTTTTGGCGTGGGCCAGTGCTTCCTCCGGCAACACCCGGTCGTTCTTCCAGTTGGAGATGCGCTGCTGGATCAGCTGGGCCTGGTCACCCTCGGCGCCGTGTTCCTGGATCAGCAGGTCGCGGATCAGGTTGCGGGTGTCCTCGCCGTCGAAGATGGAGAACCCGGCCTTCATCTCCAGCGCCTTGCGCTCCTCGCGAATGATCTTCAATCCCAGCTGGTGAAAGGTGCTGACGGTGAGGCCCTCGGCGGCCTGCGCCCCCAGCAGTTTGCCGACCCGCTCTTTCATCTCCCGCGCCGCCTTGTTGGTAAAGGTGACCGCGGCGATACGGCGGGACTGGATGCCGCACTGCTCCACCAGATAGGCGATCTTGCGGGTGATGACGCTGGTCTTGCCGCTGCCGGCACCGGCGAGAACCAGCAGGGGGCCGTCGATGTAGCGCACAGCTTCGCGCTGGCGGGGGTTGAGTTGGGTCACGGGTTCCTGCTGCCGATTACACGTGGCTGGCGAGTCTAGCAGCTCGGCGCCTGCGCGTCCTCCGGCAGCACGACTTGCGTCATAATGGGCCGCTGGCTGCCCGGCCGCAACTCAACGTCTGAAGGAGTGCCCATGATCGACAAGGCCATCCCGGGTCCCGCAGATCCCGCATTTGCCGCCAATGAAGAGCCGGTGCGCACGCCGGTACCGCAGCCCGACTTCCACTCTGTAGTAAGCGCTCGCTATTCGCGTCGGGCCATTCTGCGTGGGGGGCTTGGGGTTGCAGTCGCCAGCCTGTTCGGCGGCGCGCCGGCGGCGGTGCTGGCCCGTGCGCCCGGCCAGGCACCGGCAGCGGGGTTGCTCGGCTTCGCGCCGGTGCCGGTCAGCAGGGCGGATACCGCCGTGGTGCCGCCGGGCTACCGGATGCAGGTCCTGCTGCCCTGGGGCGAGCCTGTTACCGGCACGTATCCGGCATTCTCGCCCGACAACAGTGGGTCCGAGCAGGCCATGCAAATGGGTGCCCATCACGACGGCATGCACTTTTTCCCCATCGGCGGCAGCTCCCGCGAGGGCCTGCTGGTAGTCAACCACGAGTATGCCGAGCCGCGGCTGATGCACCGGGCGGCTGCCGGGCTGGCGCTGGGCAGTTATGACGTGCCACTGCGCGAGGACGGCAGCCGCGATCCGGAGCAGGTACTGAAGGAAATGCACGCTCACGGGGTGAGTATCGTGCGCATCCGCCGCGGGGACGACGGCCAGTGGCGGCCGCTGCGTGATCCGCTCAACCGGCGCATCACCGCCCTGACGCCGACCGTGTTCAGCGGCCCGCTGCGCGGTGACCCGCGCCTGCAGACTGCCTATAGCGCGGACGGCAGCCGTGGGCGCGGAACCCTGAACAACTGCGCTCACGGGGTCACGCCCTGGGGTACCTACCTCACCTGCGAGGAGAACTGGCGCTATTATTTCGTGCGCGAACCGGGCGACATGCCGGCCTCGTTGTCCCGCTACGGGGTCGGGCCGCTCAATGCCTGGCGTTGGCACCTGGCGGCGGCCAACGCGGGCGAAGACTCGGCCCGGTTCGCACGCTTTGACGCCACGCCGCGAGCCGACAGCCCGCGGGGGGACTTCCGCAATGAACCCCACGCCTTTGGCTGGGTGGTGGAGATCGATCCCTTCGACCCTGCCAGTACACCGGTCAAGCGCAGCCATCTGGGCCGGTTTGCCCACGAGGGTGTGGTGTTCGCGCCGGTGCGCGAGGGCGGGCCGCTGGTGCTCTATTCCGGCGATGATTCGATGTTCGAGTATATCTACAAGTTTGTCTCCGCCAGGCCCTACCACGCGGCGACGGCCAGCGGCTCGCTGTTGGACGAGGGCACGCTGTACGCAGCGCGCTTCGACAGCGACGGCAGCGGGGAGTGGCTGGAGCTGGCCCCCGGTGCCAACGGCCTGGGCCCGGAAAACGGCTTTGCCACCCTGGCGGATGTGCTGCTCAACACCCGGGGCGCCGCTGACGTGGCCGGCGCCACGCCCATGGACCGCCCGGAATGGGGCGCGGTCGATCCCGCCAACGGCCAGGTGTACTTCACCCTGACCAAGAATACCCGGCGCACGCCCGGCCAGGCCGTGGGTGCCAATCCCCGGGCAGGGAATGCCATGGGCCACATTGTGCGCTGGAGCGAGGCCGGCAACGACCACGCGGCAACGGCCTTTGCCTGGGAGCTGTTCCTGCTGGCAGGTGATGCGGACTCGGGCCGCGACCTGCGGGGTGAGCCCTTGGGCTCGGACAATCTCCTCGCCAACCCGGATGGGCTCTGGTTCGACCCCGACCGCCGCCTGTGGATACAGACCGACATCTCGGACGAGGAGCAGAACCGTGGCCGTTACCGGCCCATGGGCAACAACGCGATGCTGGCCGCCGACCCGGACACCGGGGAGCTGCGGCGCTTCTTTACCGGGCCACCCGGCGCTGAAATCACAGGCGTAATCACCACCCCCGATCAGACCACCATGTTCATCAACGTGCAGCATCCGGGCGCCAGTACCCCGGCGCGGGATTTTGCTGCCGGCAGCTTGCACAGCCACTGGCCCGGCGGTGAAGGTACCCTCCCGCGCTCGGCAACGGTGGTGATTACCCGTGAGGATGGTGGCAAGATAGGTGCCTGACCAGCGCAGCGGCACTCCGGTATGGCAGCACATTTCAGCACCTTTGTTGTTGCCAACCCGACTGCCGGTGCCGGCAGTGTGGCCCGGCGGTGGCCGCTGATCGAGCGCCTGCTGCGCGACAGTATTCCTCAACTGGCGTACGCGTTTACCGAGGGGCCCGGGCACGCGACCCTGCTGGCGCGCGACGCCGTGAGCGCGGGCTGGGAGATGGTGGTCTCCCTGGGCGGCGACGGCACCCTCAACGAGGTGGTCAATGGCCTGGCCTCACAGCCCGATCCCCGCGCTCACTACGCTCTCGACGGCCAAGGCTGGATCACCCGGCGGGAGCTGGCCCCGCCATTGTCGGGCAGCGCCGCGGTGCTGGGTGTCCTGCCCCTGGGTACCGGCAGCGATTTCTGTCGCAGCCTGGGTGGGGGGCGCGGCCTGCGGGAGAATATTTCCCTGTTAACCGGCCGCGAGACCAGGGCCATTGATCTCGGCCAGATCGGCTATCTGGATCACCGGGGCGAGCCGGCCAGTCGCTGGTTTATCAATATTTCCAGTGCCGGCTTCAGCGGCAGGGTTGTCGACCTGGCCAACCGCGGCTGGAAGGGTGGCGGCGGCCGGCTGAGCTTTATCATTGCTGCGCTCCGGGCCCTGGCGGGTTGGCGGAATCTGGAAATGGAAGTCCGCCTCGATGACGCCATCGAGGTTCGTGGCCTCATGCTCGGGCTCGTCGTGGCCAACGGTGAGTATTTCGGCGGCGGTATGCGGATCGCGCCCGGGGCCTGTGTTGATGACGGCCAGTTCGAGGTTGTGGTGCTGGGTGACCTGCCCCGCCGGTCGCTGCCACTCCTGTTGCCGCGTATCTATCGCGGCACCCGCTTCGAGGACGCCAGGGTCAGCTACCACAGAGCTCGCCAGGTGGCTGTGCGCCTGACCACAGCGGCACCCGCCCTCGTTGATGTGGATGGAGAGCAGCCGGGAATCCTGCCCGCCACCTGGAACCTGCACCCCCGGGCGTTGCGGCTCAAGTCGATACGTTAGCTGCGTTCATCATGTGCTGCCGGAAAGCGCATATTTTGCTTTTTGAATGCCACCTATAAATCCATTTTACTCATGTGTACTAGAGAAATGCTCGTTTGCCGGAGTTTCTCCGGGGGAAGTATTCTCCACGCATAAAGAGCGCTTTGTACTCATAATGATAAATAGTGGAGAAGTAGCATGAGACAGATCCGACCGATCGCCTGCCCGTTTCCCGGACGTCCATCACGCAAGCCAATCGTCACGCAGGTCAGGAGCGCCACGCTAATGGCGGCATTGGCGGCAAGTTCCATGGTTTATGCGCAGGACAGCTTCAAGCTGGAAGAGGTGGTGGTAACCGCACAGAAGCGCGCGGAAAGCCTGCAGGATGTCCCGATAAGTATTTCGGCGCTGAACCAGAGCGATCTTGACGATCTGAATATCACCAATTTCCAGGATTATGTCGCGCAGCTGCCGTCGATATCCTATAACCAGCGCAGGCCGGGCCAGGCGTCGCTGTTCATGCGGGGAATTTCCGAGGGTGGCAATACCAACCAGTCCCTTCAGGGACCGTCCGTCGCAATTTATCTGAATGAGCAGCCGGTAACCGCGATCGGTTTCAACCTGGATGTCCACATTTACGACGTGGAGCGTATCGAGGTCCTGATGGGGCCGCAGGGCACATTGTACGGTGCCGCTTCCCAGGCCGGGAACCTCAGGATAATTACCAACAAGCCCGATCCCAGTGCTTTTGCTGCAGGGTTCGACGTTTCCGCAGAAACCATCTCCGGTGGCGGCGATGGCTTCATGACAGAGGGGTTTGTCAATATCCCGCTGGGCGACAGCGCGGCATTGCGTTTGACCGGCTGGTGGGACGATGACGGCGGCTACATTGATGCAGTTCCCTCGACCATCAGTTTCCCGCTGAGCGGCATCACGCGTGGCAATGAGGGTTTCGTCAAGGATGACTTCAACGAGTCAGAAAAGCAGGGTTTGCGTGCTGCGCTGAGTGTCGACCTTTCGGACAGCTGGACGACCACCGCCAGCGTGATGTACCAGAGCCTTGAGGCCGACGGCGTGTGGGATCACGACCCGGAGGGTCTTGGTGAGTTCAAGGTCGGGCGTTTTTTCGAGGACAGGCAGGAAGACGAGTGGACCCAGTTTTCACTGACGGTGCAGGGAGATCTCGGATTCGCTGACCTGACCTATGCGGGTTCCTATCTGGATCGCCAGTTTGACACCTACAGCGACTACTCACACTACTCCATCGACGGCTTCGTCGAGCCCTACTACACCTGTTACGTGTCCTACTTCGGCCCCTGTGTCGATCCGAGTATCCAGTACTCGAACCACACAGATATGAAGTACCAGACCCATGAGCTGAGGCTTATGTCTCAGGGTGAGCGCGTGGACTGGGTTCTCGGTACATTTTATTCGAAACAGAAAACCGCGTTTGACAGCCGTTGGTCCATTCCCCCTATCAATCCTGGAGCCGCAGTTGAAGATGACCTGTACTTCCAGACCGACCAGCGGAGGGAGGACAGCGAGATCTCGGTGTTTGGAGAATTCGGCTACCGCTTTACCGACAATCTCAAGGGCACTGTAGGCTACCGCTGGTTCGATGGCGAAACCATCCTGCAGGGTTTTGTCGGTACCGTTTTCTGGCCCAACTGCTGCTTTGGATTCTCGGATACGCGTCCACCGGACAACGTCGACAGCAAGTTTTCCGGTGACGATGGCACGCTCAAGCTTAATCTCGCCTACACCTTCAGTGATGACGTGATGATGTATGCCACGTTTGCCGAGGGTTACCGGCCCGGTGGCACCAACCGCGCCCCCGGCGTAGGCCAGACCTACCAGCCGGACTTCCTGACGAGCTACGAGCTTGGCATGAAGAGCACTCTGCTGGATGGCCGCTGGCGCCTGAATGGTGCGCTCTATTTCATGGAGTGGGACGACATACAGATCGGCTTCTTCAACCCCGACATTTCACTGCTCGGCCTGGTCGACAACGTGGGCCAGGCGGAGAGCCAGGGGGTCGAGATTGACAGCACCTTCCTGGTAACAGAGAAGCTTGAGATCTCGGTGTCCTATGCGCACAACCAGGCGGAGCTTACGGAGGACTATTTCCGGCGCGCTGGAGAGGCTCCGTCGGCAATAGATGGGCAGGACCTTCCGTTCACGCCAGACAACAAATACGCCATCACCGCGCGCTATGGCTTCGAGCTGATGGGCTTGCAATCATCCGCCCAGCTCAACTATGCCTATACGGACGCCATG
Organism: Haliea sp.; assembly: GCA_041583655.1. GTDB lineage: Bacteria > Pseudomonadota > Gammaproteobacteria > Pseudomonadales > Halieaceae > Haliea. Next base: position 6,082 of record JBFHFJ010000047.1, read on the forward strand.
TGGAACGATATTTTTCTTTCCAATCGGGAGAAAATGGATAGTTATGGTCTGCTGAATGCGAGTGTCCGGGTCGAGGGGAGTGGGTGGCACGCCAGCCTGTTTGCTGAAAACCTGACAGACAAGGTGGCGGAGCTGTACATCAACTCGGTCGACATCCAGCGCCTGGTCACTGTCAACAAGCCGCGCACGATCGGCATCAGTTTTGGCATGAGCTTCGACTAGGCGCTTCGTGTCGTGATCGCCGACACCGTAAGTTCATTCCTGCGGTGCCTTTTGTTACTGTCACGGGTATGCTGAGCCTGCAGTCCAGCCACGACGGGGGAACTCGACCATGAATCCAGGGCTAATGGGTGTGCCGCCCGAGGGCTATGGCTCGATGCTGGCCGGATCCGGCAGGTTCGCGCCTGAGCTTGTCGCGGCCGCCGGCCACCTCAGCGCGGGAAAGCTGGCACTCGCAGAGCCCATTCTTCGCCAGTATGTTCATGACCACCCAGGTGACGTGAATGGTATTCGCATGCTCGGCGAGCTCGGACTGTCCCTGGGTGCCTTGTCGGATGCCCAGAACCTGTTGGCGCGCTGCGTGGAGCTCGCCCCCGACTACAGCGCAGCCCGGTTTGCGCTGGCCAATGTTTTCTACAAGCGTCATCGCTACGACGAAGCCCTCGCCCAGTTGGATATCCTGCTGGAGGGTGACCCCGGCAATGCGGCATGGCTGACGCTCAAGGCAGCAACTCTTGTCGACGTCAATGAGCATGCCAGCGCGATTCCCCTGCTCGCCGAGGTCATAGCGCAAAATCCCGCCTACAGGCAGGCGTACCTGAGCTATGGGCACGCCCTGCGGGCAGTGGGCTCGGTGGACGAGGCTATCGTCGCCTACGAAAAGTGCATTGAGTTGGGCAGCGGCCAGGGTGAGGCCTACTGGAGTCTTGCCAATCTCAAGACCTATCGCTTCACCGAAGCGCAGATCACGGCCATGGAAGGCCTTTTGCAGGACAAGTCCTGTGCCTTCCGGGACTACTACCATCTGCTGTTCGCCCTGGGCAAGGCCCGCGAAGACCGGGGCGAGTACCGTCATGCCATGGCCGCCTACGCCAAGGGTAACCAGGTCAGGGGTCGCAGCGTACCCTGGGACAGTCGGGAGTTCAGTCGCAATACGGCCGAACTCAAGGCATTCTTCACGCCTGACTTTTTCGCCTCGGTGGCTGGCCAGGGTTGCGAGTCCTCAGCGCCAGTTTTCATTGTCGGCCTGCCCCGGGCCGGCTCAACCCTGCTGGAGCAGATCCTCGCCAGCCATTCGCAGGTCGAGGGCACCGCGGAGTTGGCCGACATTATTGCGCTGGCGCGCCGGTTGTCGGGAAAACAGCGGCGCGATGATGTCTCCCGCTACCCTGGCGTACTGGCGGAAGTCGGTGCAACTGCCCTGCAAGAGATGGGCGGGGCTTACCTGGCCAGTACTGCCAAGCAGCGGCGCACCAGCAAGCCTCGTTTCATCGACAAGATGCCGAATAACTTCAGTCATATCGGGCTCATTCACGCGATTTTGCCCAATGCAAAAATCATAGATGCCCGCCGCCACCCGATGGATTGCTGCTTCAGCGGCTACAAGCAGCTGTTCGCCTCGGGCCAGGGTTTCACCTACGGCCTTTCCAGGATTGGCAATTACTATCGAGACTACGTCGATATCATGGATCACTGGGACGAGGTGCTGCCCGGAAGAGTGCTGCGTGTGCAGTATGAGGATATGGTGCGGGATACCGAGGCCCAGGTTCGGCGCATGCTCGATTACTGCGAGCTCCCTTTCGAAGCCCAATGTTTGGCGTTTCACGAGAACCAGCGCACGGTGAGGACCGCCAGTTCAGAGCAGGTGAGACAGCCCATCTACCGCAGCGGGCTGGACCAGTGGCAGCACTTTGAGGACTGGCTGATGCCGCTCAAGCGGGCACTGGGTCCGGTGCTGGATCGCTACCCCCCGAGTCATTGATCGGGGGTCTCGCGGCCCCCGAATTTTAACGCCTGGTCCGCCTGGGTTTCGTCCAGCAGCCAGCGCCGGAAGGTTTCCAGTTTCAGGGCATGACGTTTGTCGCTGCGGCAGGCGAGGAACCATCGATTGGGATTGGCGATACGCAATGAGGGGAACAGTTCAACCAGCGTGCCGCTGGCGAATTCGCGCTCGACGTAGGGCTGCTGCCCCAGGGCGATGCCCATCCCCTGGACTGCACTGCTGAGCGCGACATCGTAGCTCTCAAACTGCAGTCCCGAGTCGGGTTGCACGCCGCTGACATCGTTGGCTTCCAGCCAGACGTGCCAGTCGCCCGCCGAGGGGTAGACCTGCAGCAGGGGGTGTTTGGCGAGTTCAGCCGGATCCAGCAGGGGACCATGCCGCTCCAGGTAGAGTGGGCTGCACACGGGAAACAGCTCGCAATCGAACAGGTAGTCATAATGCAGGTTCGGGTTGATCGGTTGGCCGATCATGATTGCCGCGTCGATATCGTCCTGCTCGAAATTGACGTCATCCTGGGAGGTGTGAAGCCGGACCTGTATCTCGGGGTGGGCTTCCTGGAACCGTGCCAGTCGCGGCAGCAGCCAGCGGATTGTAAAGGTCGAGTAGACGTGGAGCGTGAATACCGTAACCGATGCCTCCTCGAGAATGATCTGGGTGCCCTCGGCTATGCTCTCGAAGGCGGCACGCAGGATGGGGTAGTAAAGCCGGCCCTTGCGGGTCAGTTCCACCGCGCGGACCTTGCGGGTGAACAGGCTCGTGCCCAGCACATCCTCTAGTGTTTTCACCTGGTGGCTGACGGCAGACTGGGAGACATTCAGCTCGTTGGCCGCTTCCTTGAAGCTGAGGTGCCTGGCGGCGGCTTCGAAGGCCCTGAGCGCATTCAGCGGTGGTAGACGGCGGCGTTGATACTTTCCGGTCAACTGTGGTCTCCAATTTAGAAAAATATAACTGTGTTGTTATTGTATGGCTAATTATTCAGCACATTATGAATTTGAGGATGAATCAATCTCATCTGTGTGTCTATATTTTTCATTTGCGCGCCGGGCCTGGCGCTGCGAGCATGGCACCTCACGCAATGGCCGCCGATGCCTTATGGCGGGTCCGACAATAACAAGGTACGAGAGTGTAATCATGGCTGAGAATCGCGTAGCGTTGATAACCGCCGGTGCATCAGGGATTGGCAAAGCCATTGCCGAATGCCTGCTCGCGGACGGCGTCAGTGTGCACATCAGCGACGTGGACCCACTGGCGATAGAGCGCTGTCTGGCGGCCAATCCGGGGATCACCGCGACACTGGGCGATATGTCGCGTGTTGATGACGTAGACGCATTGTTCCGGGATCTGCACAGTACCTATGGGCGGCTCGATATTCTGGTCAACAACGTGGGTATCGCGGGTCCGACTGCGCCCGTTGAGGAGGTTGAGCCGGAAGCCTGGGACCGCACCATCGCGGTCAACCTGAACAGCATATTCTATGTCACGCGCCTGGCCGCCCCCATGCTCAGGGAGGCCCGTGGCTGCATGATCAATATGGCGTCGAACGCGGCCTTGTTCGGATTTCCCTTGCGCTCGCCCTATACCGCGGCGAAATGGGCGCTGGTGGGGCTGACCAAGACATGGGCCATGGAACTGGGGCCATGCGGCGTGCGTGTGAACGCACTGTGCCCAGGCTCTGTCAGCGGCCCCAGAATTGACCGGGTCATCGAAAAGGAGGCGGAGGAGCGCGGCTTTGAACCCGATGCCATTCGCGACGTGTACCGCCGGCAGAGTTCCATGCGCGCCTTCGTCAACGCGGAGGACATTGCAGAGACCGTGAAGTTTCTCTGCTCCAGCGCGGGCAAACACATTTCCGGTCAGGCACTGGCCATCGACGGGCACACCGAGGGTCTTTCCAACTGGTTGCTCTGAACACTCACTGAACGGGGAAAAATAATGCAAGCTGCCTGGTTTGAATCATTCGGTGCTGCCGCTGACACGCTGGTCTTCGGGGAACTGCCCCGTCCGGAACCCGGCCCGGGAGAAGTGCTGGTCAAGCTATACACATCTGGTGTCAATCCCTCGGACGTGAAAAAGCGAGCGGGCGCTTTCCCCAACCTGCTGGACAACGGCCTGGTCATCCCCCACAGCGATGGCGCAGGCGTGATCACCGCCGTGGGCGAGGGGGTTGATCCGGCGCGCATCGGTGAGCGGGTGTTTGTCTACCAGGCACAGTACGGCCGCCGGTTCGGCACCGCGGCGGAGTATGTTGCCCTGGAGTCGGTGCGCGCGCCGAGCCTGCCGGATGAGGCCAGTTTCGAGGTGGGTGCCTGCATTGGCATCCCGATCATGACCGCACATCGTTGCGTCTTTGCCGACGGCGAGGTTGCCGGGCAGACTGTGCTGGTCACCGGTGGCGCCGGGCGGGTGGGCTACTACGCCATACAGTGGGCAAAAAAGGCTGGCGCCAAAGTAATCGCAACGGCGAGCAACGAGAACGACAGCGCGCTCTGCCGGGCGGTGGGTGCCGACGAGGTTGTCAATCATCGGGAGTCGGGCTGGGGGCTGGCTGCCATTGCCTGCAATGAGGGCAAGAAGATTGATCGCGTGGTGGAAGTGGATTTCGGTGCCAACCTGGGTGAAGTGCTGCAGTGCATTCGCATCGGTGGCACCATTGCCACCTACGCTTCGTCTGTCGCCGACCCAAAACTGCCGTTTCGCGACATGATGTTTATGGATCTCACCGTGCGCATGGTGATTGTTTACGCCATGCCGGAAGAGGCCAAGACCCAGGCAGTGGAAGATACCCGCGTCGCCCTGCAGGCAGGCCGACTGCAACACCGGATAGCCCACAGCGTTCCGTTCGCGGACATGGTTCGCGCCCATGAATTGATTGAGCAGGGTGGCTTCGGTGGTTGCGTCGTGGTCAACCTCAATGCCTAGGGCGGCTTCACGGACGCGATGGTGGCCGGGTTTATTGTTGGCCGCCTGCGCATCGGTTCACGCGGCGGGTCCAGCCATCCAGTTGCAAGGCACCAGGCTGCAGGGATTTTACAGCGCTGACGGTGCAGTGGAGGCCTTTCTCGGGGTTAAATTCGCGGCCGCGCCCGTTGGCGATTTACGCTGGCGTGCCCCGGAACCGGTGCGCTACAGTTCCCCGGTGACCGATGCCCGTGAATTCGGTCCCGCCTGTTTCCAGGGGGACCATATCACCCGCTGGTATCGTGACCTGATAGCTTCCTTTGGGGGCGATCCAGCCAGTATCAGTCCGCCGCCGGTGAGCGAGGATTGCCTCTACCTGAATATCTGGCGTCCGCAAGCACCGAGTGCAGCGCCACTCCCGGTCATTGTGTACGTCCACGGGGGCAGCAATCGCGGTGGCTGGGCCTACGAGCCGAACTACCTTGGCGAAAATCTCGCGCGCCAGAGTGTTCTCGTGGTCACCGTTGCCTACAGGCTCGGGGTTTTCGGCTTTTTTTCACACCCGGACCTGGCCGAGTCCAATTTCGCCCTGCTGGACCTGATTGCCGCACTCGAGTGGGTGAAGGAGAACATTGGTGCCGCCGGCGGTGACCCGGGCAATGTCACCCTGGTTGGCGAGTCCGCCGGTGCCAGCAATATTGCGCACCTGATGGTGGCGCCGCGAGCAAAAGGCCTGTTCCAGCGCGTTATCCACCAGAGTGCGGGCTGGGCGATGTCGGATCGGGTGTCCCGGGAGTCGCAACTCGCCATGGGGCTGGCGTTGCAGCGCGAACTGACCGGTACGGCGGGAACACTGGACGACCTGCGCAAGGTGCCTGCGGGGCAATTGCTGGCGGCCGCAAACCGGGTCTTCGAGGACACATTCTTCGACCCCGTGGTTGATGGCGTCACCCTGATTGAGCCCGTCGCTGCGAGCCTCGCCAGGGGCAATGTTCCACCCCTGGACCTGCTCATTGGTACCAATGCGGATGAGTGGCTAATGTACCTGGAAGAGGATGCCAGCCTGGAGTTGTGGAGCCGGGAGAATCTGCCGCCGCAGCTTGTGCAACCGGTGATCGCCCATTTACAGGGGGAACCTGATTCCCTGCGGGCTCTCGACAGGCTGATCACCGCAGATCGATTCGTCTGCCCCTCGCTGCGTCTTGCTGAGGTGGTGGCTGCCGCCGGCGGCAGGAGTTGGGGTTACTATTTCTCGCGCCAGCGTGAAGGTGACAAGGCGGGCTCCATGGGGGCCTACCACGGTGCAGAGCTACCCTACGTCTTCGATACCCACGACGATTGGTTGCCGACCTCGACAGAGGATGAGGCCCTGACCCGTTCCATGATGGCTTATTGGGTCAACTTCGCCCGCAACGGCAACCCCAATGATGCCCACCTTCCTGCCTGGCCGGCGTTCACGACGATGGACTCGCGTGTGCTCCGCCTGGACCGGGAGATCACGGATATTGACCACCCGAGTCGAGAGCTCTGCAAGCTGATGCATGATACCTTTGGAGCGACTCATGTCGATGACTGACGCCTCGCAGCGCAAAGGGTCGGTCGATTGGTGGACGTTCTCCGCCGCGGTGTTTGCCATTGTCGGGGTTTCGGTACCGCTGGTGCTCATGCACGAGCGGGCCGGCGCGCTGGTGCAGGCCGTATACGATTCGATGACGGGCAACTTCGGCATTCTGTACCTGTGGTATGGCATTGCCGCGCTCGTGTTTCTTCTGTATCTGGCGTTTGGTCGCTTCAGGAATGTGCGGCTGGGTCCCGCGGACAGCAAGCCCGAGTTCAGTACACCGAGCTGGGTCGCCATGCTTTTTTGCGCGGGAATCGGCGCGGGATTGCTCTACTGGGCCGTCATTGAATGGGCCTATTATATTGAGGCCCCGCCCTTCGGTCTGGAGCCTCGCTCGGCGGCTGCCACTGAGTGGGCTGCCAGTTACGGTCTTTTCCACTGGGGCGTCACCGCCTGGGCGTTCTACTGCTTGCCGGCCCTGGCCATTGCCTACCCGTTTTATGTGCGCAAGGAACCCCATCTTCGGCTGAGTACCGGGTGTCTGGCCTATCTTCCCGGCGGCTGCAACTCCTCCCGGGGCCGGCTGATCGATTTCCTTTACATGATCAATCTGATTGGCGGTACCGGCACCTCACTGGGGCTGTCGACACCCATGATCGCGGCCAGTTTTTCCGAGCTTTCCGGCGTACCCCACGAATTCCTTCTGGAAGTGCTGGTGGTGGTGTTCTGTGTCGGGATTTTTGGCACCAGCGCCTGGCTGGGTTTGGAGAGAGGGTTTCGCAAACTTGCCGACTTCAACATGTGGCTGGCGCTGACCCTGCTGTTTTTCGTGCTTGCGGTTGGTCCTACCCTGTTTATTCTGAAAACAGGTACCAACAGCATAGGGCTGGTGTTGCAGAATTTTATCCGGATCAATACCTGGACCGACCCCATCACCAATTCACGGTTCGTTGAGGACTGGACCATTTTCTACTGGGCCTGGTGGACCGCCTACGGGCCATTTGTAGGTATCTTCGTCACCCGGATTTCCTACGGTCGGACCATCCGGGAGGTCATTTTCGGTATGCTTGCCTACGGCAGCCTCGGCGCAGCGGTATTTTTCATCGTGTTCGGCAACTATGCGCTGCACCTTGAACTCAACGATCTGCTGCAAGTGACGCGGATCATGGCCGAGCAAAGCGAGTCCGCGGCTATCGCCCAGGTCTTCCTGTCCCTGCCACTCGGCGATGTTGCGCTGGCGGCATTCCTGGTGGTTGCGGTGGTTTTTCTTGCTACCACCTACGACTCCGCCTCCTTCACCCTCGCATCCGTGTCGACCTATGCCATGCATGCGGGTGAGAATCCGGCCCGCTGGTTGCGTGTTTTCTGGGCCTGTGCGCTGGGTGTTCTGCCGCTGGTGCTCATGTTTATCGATGGTGGACTCAAGGTCATACTGTCCACCACTATTATCGTGTCACTGCCCCTGCTTGCTGTCGGTTACCTGATGGCCACGTCGCTGCTGAAAATGCTGCGTGAGGACCATCCGGTTTCCTGAGCTAGCGCAAACGCTCCAGCAACAGTGCGCTGCCCGTACCTGCCGCGCCCGCGGCAGAAACCACACCCCATTGCAGGTCCCGCCGCTCCAGTTCATCCAACAGGGTGCCGGCCATGATGGCGCCGGTGGCGCCCATGGGATGGCCGAGCGCAATCACACCGCCGTTGACGTTCAGCTTGTCGTCGGGGATGCCCAGTTCGCGCATCGCGACCACGCTCACCGCGGCGAAGGCCTCGTGGATTTCAAACAGGTCGATGTCTGCGGAGGCCAGGCCCTGGTCAGCCAGCAGCTTGCGTACGGCCTCGACGCACCCGCTCAGCACCTGCAGGGGGTCGGCGTTGACCGTGGCCGCGGCGGCAATCCGGGCGCGGGGCCGGACGCCGTTGTCGGTGCCCCATTGTTCATCGGCAATCAAAACCAGTGCCGCGCCGTCGGCCATGGCCGGGGAGTTGCCTGCGGTGTGGATGTGCTCGACGGCGTCCAGCTGCGGGTGACCCGCCAGCTGGAAGGCATCGACACCGGCGGCCCCCGCTTTGGCGAATACCGCCGGCATCTCCGCCAGTTGTGCAGCGGTGGTGCCGGAGCGGATGCACTCATCGGCGCTGACCTTTGTGCCGTCTTCCAGGGTGACAGGCACGATGGAGCTGAACCAGCCCTGTTCCCGCGCGCGGGCAGCGCGTTGCTGGCTGGCCATGGCCACCGCGTCGGCGTCCTCCCGGCTCACCCCGTGGAGAGTTGCGATCAGGTCGGCGCCGTTGCCCATCATCAGCATGCGACACTGGGCGGCGAAGACGGGATCGGTGAAGACACGGGCCTGGTCCGACAGCATGGGTACCCGGGACATCATTTCCACGCCCCCGGCAACGGCCACCCCGGCCTGTCCCGCGCCGACCTTGAGCGCTGCCAGCGCCATCGCATCAATGCCGGAGGAGCAGTAACGATTGACCGTCAGGCCCGGCACCGAGCCGGGCCAGCCCGCGTAGAGTGTCGAGTTCTTGGCGATATTGCCGGCCTGTTCGCCCTGTTGGGTGACACAGCCGAGGATAACGTCGTCGACGTCCGCAGGCGCGAGTCCGGTACGCTCAACCAGCGCAGAGTAGAGTTGCTTGAGCAGCGCCTGCGGGGTCAGGGAGTTGAGGCTGGCGCCTTCCTTTGCTCTTCCGCGCGGGCTGCGCAGGGCGTCGTAGATAAATGCGGTTTTCATGCGCCGACCCCGACAATCAGGCTGACGCAGGTGGTGGCGCTGCCCCCGAGATTGAAAGTGGCCATGTTCTCGGCTTTGGGCAGCTGGTAGCTGCCGGCGCGACCGGTGACCTGGCG
>JBFHFJ010000048.1:0-15362 GCA_041583655.1 Haliea sp.
ACCAGTCCAACCAGGGTTCGCAGCCCGAGCGCCTGCTGGGCTGGGCCCGCTCAGTGGAAGGCTACGCCGGTGAGCTTCTGCGGCTGCACGACACGGTTGAACAGGGTGCCCCGGTTACTTTGCTACCGGTGCCTGTTGCGGACACCGGGGTCATCGTGGCTGGGCGCAGTGTCATCATCAGTCACCCGAGGCGAGACCAGCAGCAGGCCCTGGAGCAGGCGATTCTACAGTCTTTCTGCGCACAGGAGGATTGCGTGCGATTGTTGGCGGCGGAGTTGGATCAGGTCCAGAATCCCATTCCCGAGACCCGCTCCGCCAGGCCGCCAGACTGGAGCTTTACTTCGTCGGGCCCTGTCTGTGAGCAGCGCGGGTTGCGCGTGCGGTTTCCCATGGCCGGTGGGCACGCGGCTGGCCGTCTCGCCCAGTACCGTTCGCTGTGCCGGCAATTGTTCGCGGAGCTGCAATTGTTGGTGGTTGAACTGCGCTGGCAACAACAGCAGGGCGTTGTGCCTGACTGGAGCGCCATCACTATCAACCCGGTCCCTCATCGCACTGAGCACAGCATTCGCCTCAATGGATCAGGGGACAGCCTTCTGCTTGCAGTTCCGCTGCTGCACGGCACGCCCGGATTGCTGCCGAAGTTAATGCCCTGGTTGCGTGCGCTCGTTGCATCGGGTGAGCCCGTCGATTTGTTGCTGGAGGCCGGAGATATGGGCTGGTTGGGTTAGCCCTGAGCACTTCAACGGGCTATCATGCCGCGAGAATGGCGGTAGCTTACTTTTTTGCGGTTTGGCGCCCGGTTGGCGTGGTGGGTTTATGATTGAGATATTGAAAATTTACACGTCCGATCTCGAGCTGGGCATGTATGTTTCCGGGTTGGACCGACCCTGGCTGGAGACACCGTTTCTGCTGCAGGGATTCCGTATTGATACGGAAGAGGACCTGCGGACCCTGCGCAAGTATTGCCAGTTTGTATTCGTGGATACCGAGAAAAGCTCCCAGGAAGGATACACGCTGCAGCGCAAGGTCCGCACGCAGCGGCCGCGGGTTGCGAAAGAAGCCCTGTTCCCCTCCCGCCAGCTGAAGACCTATACCGACAGCAGCAATTGGACGGAGGAGTTTCCTCGCGCGGAAACGGCAGTCAGGGAGCTTTCATCGGGTGTCGAGCAGGTGTTCCAGCATGCGGCGAGTGGTGCCGCGCTGGATGTGGTTCGGATAAAACGCTCCGTCGAACCCATGATTGACAGTATTTCCCGCAATCCGGATGCCTGTATTTGGCTGGCGCGTCTGAAGCAGCAGGACAAGTACACCTACCAGCATTCTCTGGGCGCCTCCATTTGGGCGGTTGCGCTGGGGCGCCAGCTGGGTCTGCCGCGCGCGGATCTTCGCTCCCTGGCCATTGGCGGGCTGCTGTTTGACGTAGGCAAGCTGCGAGTAGATCCCGATCTACTGAATACGGACCGCCAGTTATCCCCGGAGGAATTGCGCGAGGTGCGCAATCACGTGTTGTATGGCGTGGAAATGATCGGTGAGACCGGGCTGATGAATACCGATGTGATTGCCATGATTACCCACCATCACGAGCGCCACAACGGTTCCGGCTATCCCCAGGGTCTCAGTGGTGATGCGATTCCGATATTCGCCCGTATAGCGGCTATCGTAGACTGTTATGACGCCATTACCAGCCACCGGGCCTACGCGCGGGCAATCTCACCTTCCACGGCGATCAAGATGCTGTATGACGCCAAGGACGTGGATTTTCAGGCCGAACTGGTTGAAGAGTTCATCCAGGCTGTGGGGATCTACCCGGCCGGCACTCTGGTAGAGCTGTCATCGGGCGAAGTGGCGGTGGTGGTTGCGGAGTACAGAACCAGACGCCTCCGCCCCAGGGTGATGGTCTTGCTGGATTCCAACAAGCAGCCGCTGAGCAGCGTGCGGACGGTAGATCTCCTGACCGAAACCCAGGATGCCAGCGGCAAGCCGCTGGACATAGCCCAGTCGCTGGAACCCGATGCCCACGGGATCGACATGACCAGTATCCGCCTCTGAGTATGCAGTAGCGTGACGGAATCCAGGCTGTTGCTGGATCGCGAAGGGTTCCTGAGGGCTCTGCAAGGATGGGTCCCTCAGGCCCGTGCGGCGGGTGATCACATAGGTCTGTTGCTGATCGATCTCAGCAACCTGCGGCCGATCAATCATCGGCACGGCTACGAGATAGGCGACTACCTGCTGGCGGAGGCGGGAAGGCAGCTGCTGGCTACCAGCAAGCTGCCAGACACAGTATTTCGCATCGGCGCCCACACTTTCGCATTCATTCTTCCCCAGTTGAACACCCCGGCGTTTATTGCCCTGGCACTGAACCGGGTCCAGCGCCTGCTCGACGAGGCACTGTTTATTGATGACGAGATCACTCCGGCCCAGCTGCGAATCGGTCTCGCGGTCAATCTCCAGGGGAGGCGTTCACCGCTGGCTACGCTGGCCAGCGCGGAGGCGAGCCTGGCGCGGGTCAAGCGGGGTCATGCCCTGGAAATTGACGCCCTGATTGTTGAGCAGGACGAGAGCCAGGGCTCCACTGTTCTTGAGCAGCATTTTTCCGATGCGCTTTACAACAATGCCTTTGACCTGCATTTCCAGCCCAAGGTCGACATGCGCACCGGGCAAGTGTGCAGCGCAGAGGCGCTGATACGCTGGCATTTACCGGGTTTTGGCACGGTTGCGCCCGAGCGGGTGGTAGAACTGGCCGAAGCATCCGGACAGCTCTATGAGCTGACCCGCTGGGTGATCAACCGGGCGTTGAGGACCATGCGCGATTGGCGTGATATCACTGCGCTACCCCTGGCGGTGAATATTCCGGCCGGACTGGTCAATAGCCCGGACCTGGCCAATATGCTGCAGGGTGCGTTGCGAATCTGGGGCGTGGAGCCATCCATGTTGACGCTGGAAGTCACCGAAGGTGCCGTGATCGAAGACAAGGATGCGGGCTTTACCAACCTTGCCCATCTGCGGGAGCTGGGCCTGGGTCTGTCCATTGATGATTTCGGCACGGGGTATTCTTCGCTCTCCTACTTCAAGCATATCCCGGCGACCGAAATCAAGATCGACCAGTCCTTTGTCCGCCGTATTCTCAATGACAGCCAGGACCGCGCTCTGGTTGGCATTATCATCGAGATAGCCCACCTGTTCGGCTTTTCGGTGGTCGCCGAGGGCGTTGAAGACGGTGAGACCTTGCAGTGTCTGCGGGACCTCGGCTGCGATGTGGTACAAGGCTACTATTACTCGCGCCCACTGCCGGAGAAAGAGCTGCTGGCCTGGCTGCGAGACTGCGACGGACGGCCTGTCGTGGGGGCAGACTAGGGGCCATTCGCCTGCACAGTATGCAGCAGTGGCCGCGCTACTTGTCCCTGCGGGCGCTGGCAAAGGCCGCCGCCAGGGCGGTGGCCGGCGGCGCCTTGTCACTGTCGCCGGTCCGGCGGGAGCCGTGGCCGCGCCGGCCCTCTGTCTGCGGTTTGCCACCAGCCGGCCTGGCCCCCTGGCGCTGCTCGCTCGTTGCCGCTTCCGCCTTGTCGTTCAGGCGCATGCTCAGGGCAATGCGCTTGCGCGGCTGGTCTACTTCCATCACCTTGACCCGGACCACGTCACCCGCCTTGACCACATCCCTGGGGTCTTTCACGAACCGGTCGGCGAGAACTGAGATGTGCACCAGCCCATCCTGGTGCACGCCGATATCCACGAAAGCGCCGAAGTTGGTGACGTTGGTGACGGTTCCCTCCAGCACCATGTCCGGCTTGAGGTCGGAGATCTTTTCCACACCTTCCTGGTAACTGGCCACCCGGAATTCAGGCCGAGGGTCGCGGCCGGGTTTGTCCAGCTCGCGGATGATATCCGTCACGGTGGGTAGCCCCACGGTCTCGGTGACATAATCCTGGGGGCGCAAGCCTCGGAGGAAACCGGAGTCGCCTATGATGCTGGCGAGAGTGCGCTGCTGACGCGCGGCAATGGCCTCGACAACAGGGTAGGACTCAGGGTGCACTGCGGATGCATCCAGCGGGTTGTCTCCGTTACTGATGCGCAAAAAGCCCGCCGCCTGTTCGAAAGTCTTGTCGCCGAAGCGCGCGACCTTGAGCAGTTCCCGGCGGCTGGCAAAACTGCCGGCCTGGTCGCGATGGGCGACAATATTGGCGGCCAGGCTCTGGTTCAGTCCGGAGACACGGGCCAGCAGAGGGATGGAAGCAGTATTGACCTCCACCCCAACCGCGTTCACACAGTCCTCTACCACTGCATCCAGCTGCCTTGCCAGTTGCACCTGGCTGACGTCGTGCTGGTACTGGCCCACGCCGATAGACTTCGGCTCGATCTTCACCAGTTCAGCGAGCGGATCCTGCAGGCGGCGGGCGATGGAAACCGCGCCGCGGATGGTGACATCCAGGTCGGGAAACTCGCGGGCGGCAAACTCGGAAGCGGAATATATGGAGGCGCCGGACTCGTTGACCATGACTTTGCGGCAATTCAGCTCCGGCTGCTGCTGGAGCAGGTCGCCAACGAACTTGTCGGTTTCGCGGCTGGCTGTGCCGTTGCCGATGGCGATCAGTTCCACATTGTGGGTGCGAATCATCCGCAACAGTTCCGCGGCCGCTTCCCGGGTACGGTTCTGGGGTTGGTGAGGGAAGATCGCGCCGTGGTCCAGCAGCTTGCCATTGGCATCCACCACGGCCAGCTTGACCCCTGTGCGCAGGCCCGGGTCCATGCCGATGGTGGCTCGTGCTCCGGCCGGGGCCGCCAACAGCAAATCCTTCAGGTTGTTGGCGAACACTTTGATGGCCTCCTGTTCCGCCCGCTCCCGCAACTGGGTCAGCAGGTCGGTCTGCAGGTGGGTCAGGAGCTTGACTCGCCAGGTCCAGCGGACGGTCTCCGCCAGCCAGCGGTCTGCCGGCCGGCCCTGGTCCCGGATTTGCCACCAGGTCCCGATCATGGCCTCGCAGGGATGGGCATCGGTGGGCTTTTCCTCCGCATCCAGCACCAGGTTGAGCTGCAGGAAGCCTTCATTGCGACCGCGGAACATGGCCAGGGCGCGGTGGGAGGGAACCCCCGACAGGGCCTCGGTGTGCTCGAAGTAATCGCGGAACTTGCTGCCTTCGTCCTCCTTTCCCGCCACCAGGCGTGAGGCCAGTAGCGCGTGCTGCTGGAGAAAGTCCCGCAGTTGCGCCAACAGGTCAGCGTTCTCGGCGAAGCGCTCCATAAGTATCTGGCGAGCCCCGTCCAGCGCGGCCTTGGCGTCGGCCACACCCTGGTCCGCGTTGAGAAAAGCCAGCGCTTCCTGCTCCGGATCCAGGTCGGGGTTGGCCAGCAGGGCATCCGCCAGTGGCTCCAGGCCCGCCTCACGGGCAATCTGCGCCTTGGTGCGCCGCTTGGGCTTGTAGGGCTGGTACAGGTCTTCCAGGCGGTTCTTGGTGTCCGCCGCCAGCAGTGCCTGCTCCAGTTCCGGCGTCAGCTTGTCCTGCTCGGCGATGGATTTGATGATGGCGCCGCGGCGCTCGTCCAGCTCGCGCAAGTAGCGCAGGCGCTCGTCCAGGTGGCGCATCTGGGTGTCATCGAGGCCTCCGGTAACTTCCTTGCGGTAGCGGGAGATGAAGGGCACGGTGGCGCCCTCGTCGAGCAGGCCGATGGCGGCGGCAATCTGGCTGTCCCTGACGGCAAGTTCTTCGGCGATGCGCTGTGAGATTGTCCTGGTCATGCTGGTTTCGGGTATCCGACGGTATTGCGGGGAGGGCATTATGCGCGAGCAGCCGGGGGAAAACGATCTGGTTTTTTGCCCGGATTTATGGCTGTGTTCCAGGGGGCCGCGGCGCGGGCCTATACTGTTCCCACGCAAACCTGAGGCCTGTCGATGAAAACCCTGCATCTTCTGCGTCACGCAAAATCGGACTGGAGCGGCCCCTCGGTGGCGGACCGCGATCGCGGATTGAACGACCGGGGTGAGCGGGACGCGCCGCGCATGGGCGCAGCGCTGGCGCAGCGGCTGCAGCCACAGGTGATCATCGCGAGCCCCGCACGGCGGGCGCAGCTGACCCTGAGGGGGCTCTGCGCCGGCTGGCCGGCACTGGCCGGGCTGGCACATCGAACTGATGAGGATCTGTACACGTTTTCAGCGCACGACCTGCTGGCCTGGCTACAGCGTCAGGACGACAGCGGTGCGTCGCTGTTTCTGCTCGGGCACAACCCCGCACTTACCGACCTGGTCAACACGCTGGCGCCGGACGCCGGCCTGGCAAACCTGCCTACCGCTGGCTATGTGCAGCTGCAACTGCCAATCAAGCGCTGGCGTGATGCAGGCGACTGCCGCGGCGAACTGGTGTGGCAGCTTGTCCCCCGCGACCTGGCCTAGAGGACCCGAGCCTGCGAGTCAGCCCCGGGGGTGCGGGCTGGCATAGTCGATCTCTGGTCCGGCGGGCACGATGCCGGTGGGGTTGATATTGCGATGCGAGGCGTAGTAGTGGGTCTTGATATGCTCGAAGTCCACGGTATCGGCGACCCCGGGCAGTTGGTAGATATCGCGGATATAGCCGGGAATGTGCCGGTAGTCTTCCAGGCGCTGGCGGTTGCACTTGAAATGCCCGTGATAGACCGCGTCGAAGCGGATCAGGGTGGTGAACAGACGGATATCCGCCTCGGTCAGTGTGTCGCCCGCCAGGTAGCGCTGGCCGGCCAGATGGGCCTCAATATGGTCCAGCTCGGCAAACAGCTCGGCGTAGGCTTCCTCGTAGGCCTGCTGGGTCGTCGCAAAACCGGCGCGATAGACGCCATTGTTCACGGCCGGATAGATTCTCTCATTCCAGTGATCGATATCCTGCCGCAGCTTGACTGGGTAGAGGTCCAGAGTATTGCCGGTGATTCCGTCGAAGGCACTGTTGAACATACGGACGATGTCGGCCGACTCGTTGCTGACAATGGTGTCGCGATTTCGGTCCCAGAGCACCGGGACGGTTACCCGGCCGGTGTAGTGCGGGTTGGCCCGGGTGTACAGTTCGTGGTGGAATCGGTGACCGTTGACCCGGTCTCCGCTACTCCCTTCCGCTTCGTTGTAGGTCCAGCCCTGTTCCAGCATCAGCGGGCTCACTACCGAAACATCGATCAGGTCTTCCAGCCCTTTCAGGCTGCGCAGGATCAGGGTGCGGTGGGCCCAGGGGCAGGCGAGGGACACATACAGATGGTAGCGCCCGGCCGCGGCGGCGAAGCCGCTGTCTCCAGAGGGGCCGGCGCTGCCATCCGGCGTTATCCAGTGCCGGAACCGCGCGTTTTCGCGAACGAAGCGGCCTTTGTTTCCGTCGGTGTCGTACCAGACGTCCTGCCAGGTGCCGTCTACAAGCATGCCCATGGGAGTGCTCCTCAAGAAAGTAGGTGAGTGGGCAGTTTGTATTCGTTTTAAAAGAAATAAAATCGCAATAATTTGCAAGAAATATTCGATTTAATCGAATTTATAGCTGTGCCTGCACAAACAGGTCTGCCAGGTGGCAGGCGGCCGGCCCCGCCTTGTCCCGATCGGCAAAGGTCAGGTACAGCGTCGCGTAGCGCCGCGCCCCGCGCTCCAGGTCAAGTTCCCGCAGGCTGCCATCGGCGAGTGCCCTGCTGACCCGGGACAGGGGGAGCCAGGCGAATCCCAGGCCGCGACTGATCATCTCTATTGACGTGGCGACGTGGCTGACTGTCCAGCGCTGCTCCGCCCCCAGCCAGCCCGCGTCCGTTCGCCGCTCCAGGCCCGAGTCCCGGATCACGATCTGCCGCTCCTGCTGCAAGTCCTGAAGGGTGAGCGGGCGTCCCAGCTGGTGCAGCGGGTGTTCTCTGGCCGCCACGGCGACAAATTCAGCGTTCAGGACCGGCTCACCGAGGAATCCCCCCGGCACTTCGCCGGCCACCAGCAGGTCAACCCGGGCGGCGTGCAGTAATTCGGCGCCCCCCGACAACACAGTCTCGAACAGTTCCACCCGGGTGTTGGGGAAGGTTTCGGAGAAAGTTCGCAGTATGCCGGCCAGTTCCTGGTGGGGGTAGAGCTCATCCACGGCCAGGCTGATTTCCGCCTCAGTCCCCCGGGCCAGGCTGCCGGCGATATCCTCCAACTGTGCGGCCTGGACCAGCAGCTGGCTGGCGCGGCGCAACATCAGAGCGCCGGCTTCGGTGAGCTGCGCCTTGCGTCCGACGACCTCCAGCAGGGGCAGGCCAAGCTGGTCCTGGAGCTTGTGCACCGCATGGTTGATGGTCGACTGGCTCTTGTGGATGGCCGCGGCGGCCTGGGCGAATCCGCCGTGCTCGACGACCGCCTGCAGCATTCGCCATTGCTCCAGTGTGGTGCGATTCATGTGCTTGCCTATATTCTGATTTATCGAAAGGAATGGATGGAATTATGCGATTTATGTCCCAAAAAAACGAGTATATTCTGGCTATTCTACTGCTAAGGAGAAATGATCATGGCTGACCGTATTATCCAGGAAGTTCGCCGCGCCCACCCCAGTCGCGATGGCGACGGGGTTGCCATCCAGCGTATCGCCGGCATGCAGCACGCGGCCATGGACCCCATACTGATGCTGGATGAGCTCCGTGCGGAGCGCCGCGAGGACCTCGGTGGCGGATTCCCCCCGCATCCGCATCGGGGCATGCAGACCCTCACCTATATGAAGCATGGCGGCATCATTCACGAGGACAGCCGCGGCAACCGCGGGGAAATCCGCGGCGGTGGTGTGCAGTGGATGTCCGCCGGCCGCGGCAATATTCACTCGGAGATGCCAACCCAGGATACCCAGGGCCTGCACGGGTTTCAGCTGTGGATCAACCTGCCCGCGGCGGACAAGATGTCGGAGCCGCGTTATCGGGATATTCCCGGCAGCGAGCTGACGGCGGCGCAGGGGAGCGGCTATCAGGCTGTCGTAATCGCTGGCGAGTGGCAGTTGGGGGGTGGAACGCTGGTCGGCCCGCTGCACGAAATTGCGCCCCGGGCCGGCGTTCTGGACCTGCACCTTGAGGCGGATGCATCGGTCGCCCTGCAAGTGCCGGCGTCAGAATCCCTGCTCGCCTATATTTACGCGGGAACACTTCACCAGGGTGGGCAGGCGCTGGCCGAGCGCAACCTCCTGATTACGGGCCGCGGTGAGCGGTGGAGCCTGCAGGCGGGTGCGGACGGGGCATCCCTGCTGTTGCTGCGCGGTGAGCCTCTGCGAGAGTCCGTGGCGCAGTATGGTCCCTTCGTGATGAATACCCCGGCGGAAATCGAGCAGGCGATCAAGGATTACCAGAATGGTCTGTTTGGCTAGTCTCGGCAAACTGCGTGCATCGCGCTGTCGGCCCCCGTGCTGTCGACAGCGCGGCTGCGTTTGCCGGCCGCCAGTGGTAGGCTAGCGTTTTTCCTTGCTGGAGATATGCGTGATGGGGCGACCACTGGCCGTCATCCTGGTTTTACTGTTGGCAGGCTGTGGCGCCAGTCAGCCCCCCGCACCTCCGCCGCCACCCGAGCCGGAGCCCGTGCCAGAGGTAAACCCGTTGGTCCTGTGTTCGTCGCCCCGTCCCCAGGTCTGCACCATGGAGTACAATCCGGTTTGCGCACAGCTCGCGGGCGGCGGGGTGAGCGTCTACTCCTCGCCCTGTAACGCCTGCGCCGACGACAGCGTCAGCGGCTATCTCCCCGGAGCCTGTGCCGATGAGTGAGTGCGCAGTATGAGCCTGACCAATCGCATACTCATTGCCATGGTTGCAGGGATTCTTCTCGGATCTCTGTTCAACTTCATGCTCAGTAGTGCTGGCCTTGCAGAAAGCTATCGCGTGGTGGTGAATGACTGGCTGGTCAATGGCGTGCTCGATGTCATCGGTCGAATCTTCATCGCCTCCCTCAAACTGCTGGTCGTACCCCTGGTGCTGGTATCGCTGATCTGCGGCTCCAGTGCCCTGGGCGACAGTGCCCGCATGGGGCCTATCGCCCTCAAGACCATTGGTTTCTACCTGGCGACAACGGGGCTGGCGATCACCGTGGCCCTGCTGGTGGCGGTGGCCATCGGTCCCGGCTCCGGGGTGCAGCTGGCGGGGGAGGCCGATTTTGCGGTTGCCGCACCACCGCCGTTGGCGGACGTGCTGGTGGGTATCGTACCTTCCAACCCGATCCAGGCGATGGCGGAAGGCAACATGCTGCAGATCATCGTTTTTGCCCTGCTGTTTGGTTACGCCATATCCCACGCAGGCGAATCCGGGCGTCGGATCGCCAGTTTCTTCAGCGATAGCGAAGCGGTGATCATGAAGATGGTGCTTATCCTCATGAACCTGGCGCCCTACGGGGTGTTCGCCCTGCTCGCGAAGCTGTTTGCGGAAATGGGTATCGGTGCAATCATGGACCTGGCCGCGTACTTCTTCACCGTCCTTGCCGTGCTGATCTTCCACGGCCTGTTCAGTTACGGCTTGCTGTTGAAACTGCTGGCGAGAGTTTCTCCCCGCGTGATGTTGAACAAGATGCGCCCGGTCTGGGCCTTCGCCTTCAGCACCGCCTCGTCCGGTGCGACCCTGCCGGTAACCATGCGTACAGTCGAGCACCGCCTGGGTGTTCATAACACCGTTGCCGGGTTCACCGTGCCGCTGGGTGCCACCATCAACATGGACGGCACCGCAATCATGCAGGGCGTGGCTACCGTATTCATCGCCCAGGTCTACGGGGTCGAATTGTCCTTCGCCGCCTATCTCACGGTCATCCTGACGGCGACACTGGCCTCAATCGGTACCGCCGGTGTCCCCGGGGTTGGCCTTATCACCCTGGCGCTGGTCCTGGAGCAGGCGGGTCTGCCGGTGGAGGGGGTGGCACTCATCATTGGCGTCGACCGGCTGCTGGACATGGTGCGGACCATGGTCAATGTCACCGGTGACGCGACCGCCGCGGTGATAGTCGGCCGCAGCGAAAACCAGCTCGACGAGGCCGTGTTCAACGACCCGCGGGCCGATCTGGAATCCAAGCGGGAATAGTGCATGTCCATTCAGGTTACCATCGTGCCGGTCACGGCTTACCAGCAGAACTGCTCCATTATCAAGTGCGTGGCCAGCGGCCGCGGAGCGGTGGTCGATCCCGGCGGTGACGTGGAGCGAATTCTGGAGGCTGCCCGCAAAATGGACGTTGTGATCGAGAAGATCCTGCTGACCCACGGACACATGGACCACTGCGCTGCCGCCGATGTGCTGCGTCAGCGCCTGGGTGTGGAGATAGAGGGGCCGCAAAAGGAGGACGACTTCTGGATCGCGAAGCTGCCGGAGTGGTGCCAGATGTCCGGTTTCCCACATGCTGACGCCTTCGTGCCGGACCGCTGGCTGGAGCAGGGCGATACCGTCACGGTCGGCGAGCAGGTTTTACAGGTATTCCACTGCCCCGGGCATACCCCGGGCCACGTGGTGTTCCTGCACGCCGGCCAGCGCATCGCCTGGGTCGGCGACGTGCTGTTCCAGGGCTCGATCGGGCGCACGGATTTTCCCCGTGGGGACCACGCCCGGCTGATCAGCAGCATTCGCGACCGCCTGTTCCCGCTGGGCGATGACATTACTTTCGTGCCCGGTCACGGCCCCACATCGACATTCGGCCAGGAACGCCGCAGCAACCCCTTTGTGGCCGATACGCGCTACGGCTGACCGGCCTACTGAATGATCTTTATCCAGTCGCCGGTGCGGGGCTCGCCTCGCGGGTAGAAGCCGTTCAGGAGGCGCAACCGCGCTTCGGCATCGGGGATCTGGATGCTGGCGGCCAGGCTGGCCATGGTGGCCCCGCGGGGTACCTGTATGTAGCGGAGGTAGCGCTGGTCCCCCGTCTGGCGCTCCTTGGGGTGCAGCGGACGAAAGCTCTCGATCAGCGCCAGCAGCGCGCTGTCGGCGGCCTCGAAATCACTGGCCTTGCCCTCAAACAGATACTGCCAGTTGTGGTTGATGACCGCCAGGCGACGGGCACTGTCCCCACTGCGGGCGATGGCGGTATAGCCCTCCAGCCCCGCCTGCTCAAGCGCCGCCCCTTTACTCAGGCTGCCAACAGCAACTGCTGTCAGCGCCTGCTCGGGGCTCTGGTCGGGCTCTGGACGTTTCAGGGTCAGGGTAACACTGGCACTGCCGTCGGCTGCGCTGGCGACGATTGCCGTGCTGCTGCTCTGTACCTGCCAGCCCGGCGGATGGGCGAAACTGAAGCCCAGCTTGTTGTGGTAGTAGCGGTCGTCCTCGCGCTTGATGCGCGGGCCCCAGGGCAGGCCATCAGTGCGCCGCTGGAACTCACCCGGTACGGACGGGTCTTCCAGAACCTCGCCGGTGTCCAGTTCATTGGCGGCCTGGATCACGGTCTGCAGGCGCTGGTCATTGCGCGGGTGGGTGGCGTAGAGGCCGTGGTAGGTGCCCGAGGGCTTCCCCGCGGCCCGGGCATTCAGGCGTGCGAACTGCTCCTGGTCCTTGAGCACCCCGATAACCCGCAGCAGCGCCTCCGGTTCATAGCCCGCCAGGTGCATATACCTGGCGCCCAACCCGTCGGCCTCCAGCTCATGCTCGCGACCGTAGCCCCGCACCAGCTCGGTGCCGTACATGCCGGCGGAGTCCATGATGTCACGGCTCCCGGTCAGGACCCCCGCGGTGACCGCGAGAACCTGGGTGGTCAGTGAGCCGGCGCGCTGGCGTGCAGCATGGCGGGCGGTGACGTGGGCAATCTCGTGCCCGAGCACACCGGCCAGCTCCGCCTCCGAGCTCAGGTAGGCCAGCAGGCCGCGGTTGATGTAGACGTAGCCGCCCGGCGTGGCAAAGGCGTTGATATCGGGACTGTCGATCACCGTAAAGGTGAATGTCATGTCGGGGCGGTCGGCGCTGGTGGCCAGGCGCTGGCCAACCCGGTTGACATACTCCTGCAGCTCGGCGTCGTCGTAGACGGCACCCTCCTTGGCGATTTCCCGATACATGTCCTCGCCAATCTTCGCTTCCTTGCCCTGGCTCATGACCACGACGCTGGCACCGCCGGTGGCCGGATTGCTGGCGCAGCCGGATAACCCCGACAACAGCAGGGCCGAGGCGAGGACAAAAGGCAGTGCTAGGGCGTGATTCATGTGGGCCTCCTAGTAGTCCGCGGAAAGGAACTCCAGCAGCTGGTCGCCGATGCTGTCGCAGGCGGTGCCCTGCACCGGTGCGATGATCGGGATGGGTACCACGACCGCCGGCATGTACGACTGGCCGCTGGCAGAGGTGCTGATCCGGCCCACCTCGGCTCGCTTGCTGAAATCCCAGATGGTGGCCTCGTAGTTGGCATCGTTGGACCAGGTGCCGAAGCCAAAGCAGCCGGCCCCGCCGGGGCCTATGCCACAGGTCATGGAGCCGGCGGAATCGTTGCGCACCGTACTGCCGTCTATCCAGATCATGTACCGGGTCTGCATGGTGGCGAACGCAGCCGCGACATCGCGGTGCTCCAGCAGGCGTTCCAGGTCTGCCGGCCGCAGGGGCGCGGTGCGTGGCTCGAACCAGGGATACAGCGCATCAAGGAACTGCTGTTCGCCGACCACACTGATGGTTTTGTCCCGGGACGAGATATGGTTGCCGACACAGCGGATGAATTCCGGTTCGGTTTCATAGTCGCTGGCGTGACGTCGCCCGAGGATGACGACCGAGGCATCGCCGATGCCAGCGCCTGGCGTATTGAAGACCATCTGGTCGACGGTGGAATTGACACAACCCGCCAGCCAGGGCAGCAGGCAGGCAGAGATCGCGAGCCGGCGCAGGTTCACGGCCGCCCCCGTCTGCGCGCAGTGTCCCCGGCGCGGGGCAGGCCGTCCAGCCACTGGGCCACCGCGGGGACACGGGTGAAGGTGCTGGCGAAATGGGCCCCGGCATCGCGCAGGGCGACGATGGCCGCCAGGCGCACGGCGCCTTCATCGCTCTGCATGAACGCGGTCGGGGTCTTGCCATAGGCGGGCATGGTCCACTCCGCGATGGGAGTGCCACCGGTGGTGACAAGCTGCAGGCGGTAACGCATCCAGATCTCGTAGACCTTGACGCTGGTGTGGGCGGGGATGGCGTATTGCAGTTCTTCCACTGTTGGTACCAGTACCGCATCCACCACCGGATTCATCTGCCCCGGTCCCGGCCGGCCGTTCATGTAGACCACCTCGCGGAACATGCCCCTGAGGAGAGTGTCCCAGAGCTGGACCTGGGCCTGCCCGGTATTGACCAGCCAGCTGGTCTCAGCGCGACCGGCAGCCTCGTCAAAGAATTCGTGATTGGCGAACTCCTCGCCGTACCAGACGCCGATGGTCAGCGGCAATCTGTTCATCACCGGCGGCGGGAATTCGCTCTGCACCACGACCTGCTTGGTACCGCAACCCGCCAGCAGGACAACCAGCAGGGATGCGGCTAGCCAGCGATCAGGGCCGATAGTCATTAAGCCCGACAAAGGTGCCTCCGTTGCGATAGGTCATTTCTCTCATCAGGGCCGCGAAGCGGTGCGCCGTATTCTGCTGCGCAGGGGCCTGTGAATAGAGTACGGGAAAACCCACCGCGTGGATGCGTATCAGGCGCTGGTCGCCCCGGTCCCGGTTCAGCCGGTCCACAGTGTCCAGGACCTGGCTGATGGAGTTGCCGGTGAAGTCGTCGCCGAACACGTAGATGCTGATCCGCTTCTGGCCATCGTAAAAACTGCGGATTGCCTGGGTGATACCCTCCACCGGGCTGGAGTTGCTGAACACGTTCCAGTTGCGCAGGTTCTGGATTATCGCAGAGCGGCGCGCGGGGGTGTCCGGAATCCACTGGCCCCGATAGCGACTGAACATGTAATCACCCATGTCATTCATGACCTGGATACCCTTTACCTCGGGATAGATGCTGAGGACCGACTCAAGTTCCCGCAGAACCCTCTCCCAAGCGTAGTAGAACATTGACCCCGAGGTGTCGATCACAAAGATTATGTACTCGCTGTCGACCGGAATACCACCAATATAGTTGTTTTGAACCTGCCTCTGCCGGGCCTGCAGCCGCTTCTGTTCCTCGGTGAGCGACTGGCGCGCGAGGGCCAGCTGCTCGGAGACGATGTCATTGGTGTTGCTGCTCACCTGGATGCTGTCGTGCCGGGAGCGGGTTGCCGCCAGCTGTGCCTGCAGGATGGCGATGCGCTCAGTGTGTTCGGACAGCTGCTCCTGGCGGGCGTTGAGGTCGCGGTTGAGGATGTGGGTCTCGCCGCGAATCTCGAATACCTGGGCCTGCAGGTCCGCCACCTTGCCCTGCAGGTTGACTGTGGAGGCCTCGATGATCTGCGGTTGCACGGTCTTGGTGATCATCAGCAGCAGGATGATCGCGCCAAAGCCACAGCAGATCACATCCAGGAAGGACAGGGAAAACTCTTC
>JBFHFJ010000049.1:0-15297 GCA_041583655.1 Haliea sp.
CGCGCCGCTGCCAGCTTCCGCGGCGAGCAGCTGCAGCACGAACTGGCCTACAGCCACAACAAGACGGAGCGGCAGTTCTTCAGCGAGGGCGTGCCGGGCTTCGGAACTGAAGGCACTCTGAGCCGGGTCAGTTACCTGGGCGGCTATGCCCCCACGGACGGACTGCAACTGGTCTACGGTGTGGAACATGAGGAGCAGGAGCTGGATGACGGCACCTTCGACACCGAGCGCGACCAGACCGGTATCTACCTGGAATACCAGGGTCGGATCGGAGACAGCCTCTACTTCACCGCCGGCGGCCGCTACGACGACAATGAGGACTTCGGCAGCCACGACTCCTACCGGGTCAGTGCCGCTTACCTGGTGCCGGCAGGTGCCGGCGAACTGAAGTTCAAGGGAGCCTGGAGCACCGGCTTCCGGGCGCCAAGTCTCTATGAAATCGCCTACAACAACAGCTTCTTTGCCTTCCCGCCAGCGTCCGGGACAACCCTGCAGGAAGAGCGCAGCGAAGGACTCGATATCGGCGTGGGCTGGTACGGCCCCACCGGCGTGGTGCTGGAGGCGATCCTGTTCGAGCAGACGGTAGAGAACGAAATCTATTTCGATCTTGCCGGCTATTCCGGCTACCTGCAGGGCAGTGGTGACAGCGACTCCTCCGGCGTGGAGCTGATCGCCGAGATTCCCCTGCCCCTGCAGCTGCGCCTGCAGGGCAACTATACCTACAACGACACCGATACGGCGGCGGGAGGCCACCGGGTCTACCGGCCGCGCCATCTGGCGAATATCGGCCTGCAGTGGCAGGCACTCTCCCGTCCCCTGGCCCTGGGGCTGCACCTGCGAGCCTCGAGGGATGCGCGCGAGTTCGATGGCCGCGCACTCGACAACTATGAAGTTCTCGACCTGAACGCACGCTACACTCTGGCAGCCGGCTTCGAGGTCTACGGACGTATCGAGAACCTGCTGGACGAGGAGTACGAAGAAATTCCCACCTACCGTACCAGCGCCCGGGCCGCCTACGCGGGGCTGCGCTATTCCTTCTAGGAGTTCACCCGGATGACCGACGACACGCGCAAGAACGAACGCCACAACAAGGCCATGGCCAAGCAGAAAGCCAGCGTCGATGCCAGTATCAGCGCCGCCAGCACCGAGCGCGGCGTGGGAATCATGCTTACCGGCAATGGCAAGGGCAAGTCCAGCTCGGCCTTCGGCATGGTGATGCGCGCGCTGGGTTATGGCTACAAGGTCGGTGTGGTGCAGTTCATCAAGGGCGAACAGCTCTCCGGCGAGGAAATCTACCTGCGGGAGAAGTGCCCGGAGGTGGACTTCTACCAGATGGGTACCGGGTTTACCTGGGATACCCAGGACCGCAGCGGCGACATCGCCGCCGCCAGGCGGACCTGGGAAAAGGCCAGCGCCATGCTCGCCGACCCTGCCTACCACCTGGTGGTGCTCGACGAACTCACCTATATGCTGGCATTCGACTATCTGCCTGAAGACATGGTACTGGATGCCCTGTCCAACCGCCCCGCGGAGCAGAGCGTGGTCGTCACCGGCCGCGGCGGCGGCAAGGCGCTGCAGGAGATCATGGACACGGTTTCGGAGGTGAAAGAGATCAAGCACGCCTATAACCACGGCATCAAGGCCCGACGCGGCGTTGATTACTAGTATCAGCCAGCGCCGCCACCGCGCCCGCCAGCTGCTTGCGGTGCTGGTGGCGCTGCTGCCTGTGGCGGTACTCACCGGGCTGGCCAGCGGTGCGGTCAGCCTGGGACCGCTGCAGGCCCTGCGAGCCCTGCTGGCCGGAGACGATGGCGGCCAGGCTGCGATGATCGTGCAGCAGATACGTCTGCCCCGGGTACTGCTGGCCGCAGTCATGGGCGCCACCCTGGCCATGAGCGGGGCCGCCATGCAGGGCCTTTTCCGCAACCCCCTGGCGGACCCTTCGCTGATCGGGGTCACCGCCGGTGCGTCCCTCGGCGCCTCTCTGCTGATCGTGCTGGGCGGTGGCCTGTTGCACGGTTTTGTCGGCCTGACGCTGGTCTCGGTGGGAGCCTTTGTCGGTGGCGTGCTGGCGGTATTGCTGGTCTATCGCCTGGCCAGCTCGGCAAACGGCACCTCGGTGGCGACCATGCTGCTGGCCGGGATCGCGATTACCGCCCTGACGGGCGCAGTGGGCAGCCTGCTGGAGTTCTTCACCGACAATGAGCGTCTGCGCCAGATCAGCCTGTGGAAGATGGGGGGCCTGGACGGGGCCAGCCTGCCGCGGCTGGCGCTGGCTGGCGTGGTCGGGGGGTCCGTGCTGCTGGCCCTGCCCCGCTACGCACCGGCACTGAACACCCTGCTGCTGGGAGAGTCGGAAGCGCGCCATCTCGGCATCGATGTGAACCATACCAAACTGGCGCTGATCGGCTGGGTTGCGGTCGGGGTGGGCACGTCGGTGGCTCTGGTGGGCACCATCGCCTTTGTCGGCCTGGTTGTGCCCCACGTCGTGCGCCTGTGGATAGGCCCGGACCACCGCTACCTGCTGCCAGCCTCGGCCCTCGCGGGCGCCATCCTGCTGGTGGTTGCCGATACCCTGTCCAGGGTCATCCTCGCGCCCACGGAGCTGCCAGTCGGTATCATAACCGCGTTGATCGGCGTGCCCTTCTTCGTTTCCCTGCTGCGCCAGCGGCACCATTACGGCATGCAGACATGACCGTGCTCCGGCTGGATGGCGTCAGCGCGGCGCCCTGGGGCGAGCCGGTGCTGGTTGATATACGGCTGGCCGTCGCTGCGGGTGAAGTCGTGGCCCTGATCGGCCCCAATGGCGCCGGCAAGTCCAGCCTGCTGCGCCTGATCGCCGGGGACTTTCCCGCCAGCGCGGGCACCCTGGAATTCGGCGCTCGCACCCTCGCGGACTGGCCTCGACGGGAGCTGGCACAGCATCTCGCGTTCCTGCCGCAGTTATCACTGCTGAATTTCCCTTACACGGTAGAGGAGGTCGTACTGCTGGGGCGCACCCCGCACGCCACCGGCGCGCGCGCCGACCGGGAGATTGCCCACCACGCACTGACAGCAACGGACACCCAGGCATTGCGCAACCGCCTCTACACCCAGCTCTCCGGTGGTGAGCGACAGCGCGTGCAACTGGCCCGCGTGTTTGCCCAGATCTGGGATAGCGGCGACATGAGTGGAAAACTGCTGTTGCTGGATGAGCCCACCGCGGCTCTGGACCTGGCCCACCAGCAACAGCTGGCTGGCGCCATTGCCGGGATTGCGCAGCGGGGCTGCGCGGTCATGCTGGTCGTGCACGACGTCAACCTCGCGGCCGCAGTCGGCAGCCGGCTGCTGGTGCTGGACAAGGGGCGGCAGGTGGCCAGCGGGACGCCCGCAGAGGTACTCACCCCGACCATGTTCCGCGACCTGTTTCACGCCGACGTGCTGGTGCAACAGCACCCGAACGGTCGCCAGCCGCTGGTCATCGGCCTGTGACTGTGCGCCGGAACATTCTCTGCTGCCTGCTGTTGATGCTTGCCGGCGCAGCCCGGGCGGAGCCGGTCAGCGTGGTGGATTTCACCGGTCGCACAGTTACCCTGCCGGCACCGGCCCAGCGCATCGTCGCGCTGGCACCGCATATCGTCGAGAACCTGTACAGCGCGGGCGCCGGCGACCGCCTGGTCGGGGTGGTCAGCTTCAGCAACTTTCCGGATGCGGCCCGGGACCTGCCCCAGGTCGGCTCCTACAATGCCTTCAGCCTGGAGCAAATCGTCGCCGCCCGGCCGGACCTGATCGTGATGTGGGGATCGGGCAATGGTGCCGGGGCCCTGGAAAAACTGCAGCGTCTGGGCATCCCCGTCTACGTGAGCGAACTGCGCCAGCTGCAGGATATCCCCGCCAGCATACGCCTGCTGGGCAAGCTGGCCGGCACCGAGGCCAGAAGCGAGGCTGAAGCGCTACGCCTGGAGCGGGGCTTCGAGGATCTGGCCCGGCGCTACAGCAACGCCCGCCACGTTTCCGTCTTCTACCAGATCTGGCACGACCCTCTGCAGACGATCAATGGCGAACATCTGATCAGCCAGGTGATCACACTCTGCGGCGGCGACAACGTGTTTGCGGATGTCCCCACCCTGGCACCGAGAATCAACCTGGAATCCGTTCTGGAGCGCGACCCGCAAGTCATCGTCGCCGGGGGCATGGACAGCGCCCATCCTGAGTGGCTGGATGACTGGCACCGTTACCCGGGGCTGCGAGCGCTGCGAGGCGGCCTGCTGGTGGTTGACCCGGACCTCATCCAGCGACCCACGGCGCGGGTGCTGGAGGGTGCCCGGGACCTCTGTTCACAACTGCAACAGGTACGTGACCTGGACCCCGACGACTAGTCTCCACGCTCGGCAGGCGCCGTGTTCGCCCCATCTTCCAACCCCTTCAGGAACTCGCCCATTTTGCGCCCGGCCTCTTCCGCCGACATATCCTCAATACCCTTGAACTGATTGCCCATGTGCGCCATGCGCGCTTCCATCTGCCGCGCGGCACGCTCGCTGGCGATATTCGACAGGATCATCAAGACCGCCAGGATACCGAAAACGATCTGTGCGGTCCTGCGCTCGCGGCCGTGTACCGATACGCTGGCCTCGATAATCAGGAATGTGGCCCAGGCAATCGTAATGATACTGCCGAGGTAGGGTACGATCGCCAGCAGCGCCGTGATCGGGTAGATCGCCGCGACGGACGCCTGGCAGCGAAACGCCGTTTCATAGCTCTCGGCAGAACCCATAAGCTTCCAGATCACGTACAGGATGGCGGCACCGATAAACGCGCCCACGACTGCAAAGATCGGCATCACGATGATGGCGCCCAGGCCCGCGGCCAACATGCCGACCGCCGAGCCAAACAGCGACAGCACCGCGGTGATGAGACCCATCGCCGCGCCCATGACCGCAACAAAGATCACCGGCGGGCCGTACCCGCCAGTCTTCGGCATGCTCTGGAAGTAAGCCACTGGATTGGTGATCACCGCCTTCGCCTGCTCGATCACCTGGTTAATGTCGAAAGTTGTCTGCTCGCTCATGATGCCCGCCCCCTGGTCATTGTTAGACTTGCGCGACACTACCGCCGCTAGAGGGATAGTAGGAGCTAGCCGCTACAATTACCACCGGGATAGGCTTGGCCCGGCGGCACTGGTATCCTCAGCTACTACTCTTTCTGTCCAGGTTCCCCATGCCCTTCCGTTCATACATCACCTCGCTGCTGTCCCTGCTCCTGCTCTGCGCCGCGTTGCCTGCCCGGTCTGCCGACTACGAGCTCATCTACCGCGCCGCCATCAGTCCCGACAGCGAAGTCGCCCGGGTCGAAATCCTCCTGCGCGGGGAAAAGCTGCCGAAGGGACTGGTGCTGCACCTGAACCCGGAGCGCCATCTCAACCTCCGCAGCGATGCCGGCCTGACCGTGGAGGACGACCGCGCCACCTGGAAGCCCAGGGGTTCCCGGGCCAGCCTGCACTACGACTTCGTCATCAACGAAAAAAAGGCCAGTGGCAGCTACGATTCCCTGCTGACCGCCGATTGGGCCATTCTGCGCAGCGACAAACTCGTTCCCCCGATCACCGTCACCGTGGCCAAAGGGTTGAACGCCATGGCCCAGTTGCAGTTCGAAATGCCGCCGGGCTGGTCCTCCGCCGCGCCCTACGCCACTACCAGCGAAAGCAGCAACCACTATGTAATAGTCGACCCCGGGCGACTGCTGCCAAGACCCAAAGGCTGGCTGATCCTGGGCAATATCACCAGTCGCCAGGACGTCATCGCCGGGGTGGACGTCCGGGTGGCCGCACCCGCGGGACAGGGCAGGCGCCTGCAGGACACGCTGGCGTTCCTCGCCTGGACGCTTCCCGACGTCAAGGAGGTCTTCCCGGGCTTTCCGGACCGGCTGCTGGTGGTCACCGCCGGCAAACCCATGTGGCGCGGCGGCCTGTCGGGTACCCGTTCGCTGTTCATGCACGCCGACCGGCCGCTGATCAGCGGCAACCGCACCAGCAGCATGATTCATGAACTGGTGCACGTGGCGACCGGCATCAACGGCGGCAAGGACGCGGACTGGATCGTCGAGGGCCTGGCGGAATACTACGCCTCCAATATTCTGTGGCGATCGGGGGCACTCAGCGACCTGCGCTACCAGCAGACTCTCGCCTGGAAGGAAAACTGGAGCCGCAAGGCCGACACCCTGTTTGTGAAGCGATCCTCCGGCCCGATAACCGCCCGCGCGGCGGTGTTCATGCAGCGTCTGCACCTGGCACTGCAGGAAGCCACCGGTGGCGCAGCAGGCCTGGACGATGTCGCACGGGAGCTGGCCCGGGACCGGGGCCGGGTCTCCCTGTCGCAGCTGAAACAGATCGTTCTTGACCTGGCCGGCACAGCGGTGGACGTCGACACAATCATTGCCGACCTGGAAAGCCCGGGAAACTGACTCTGGAAAGCCGCAATTTTCCCATAATGGAAAAGCGGCCGGGTGCTATTCCGCAGGGCCGCGCTTGGGTATGATCGGCGCCCCGAACGTCTGCTTACCGGAAGCCGAGATGCCCTTTTCTGTTCCCTGTGCCCGCATCCCTGCGTTGCTGTGCTGGGCGCTGGCTATTCTGTGCCCGGTTCCGGCGCTGGCCGTGCCTGTCGAGCTGCCGGTGAGCCTCGACTACGCCGTGGTCAGTGACGCCCTGGGGCGACAGGTCTTCCAGGGCCCGGACGGCAGCGCGGAACTGTTCCGGGACAGCCAGGACTGCAATCAGCTGACGCTTTCCGACCCTCGGATCGAGGGTACTGATCACGGCCAGCTGCGGGTGATAACGCGGGTGCTCGCACGCGTAGGCACCCCCCTTGCCGGCCGCTGTATTCTGCCGTTCACCTGGAATGGCAGCATTGAGACATTCAAGGAAGTAGTGGTCGCCCCCCTCGGTGGCCGGGTGACTTTTCGCGTCATCGACTCCAATATCCTCAGCGGTGACGACGAGAAACGGAAGATGTCCGGCGTCGTTTGGAATTGGATCAAGGCGCAGGTACACCCCCGGCTGGGCGGTGTCACCATTGACTTCGGGCCGGCCCTTGCCGACCTGCGCACCCTGCTCTACGAGGCGCTGCCTCCAGGGCAAGTCGAGCGCGGCGCCATCGCCGACTCGTTGCAACTACAGAGCGCCAGGGCCGAGCTTGAGTCCATGAAGGTAACCTTTGCCCTCGACGCACCGCTGCCCCCCACCGACTGGGCGCCGGTGTCGACAGCGGTACTGACCGAGGAAGAACTGGCCAGCTGGGATGCAGCGTGGCAATCCTGGGACGCTTTTGCGACCTGGCTGATCAAGGATCTGGCAACCCCGGCAGCGCCGGAACTGCGCGATGCCCTGGCCGAGATACTGCTGGAGGCAAGACATGAGCTGCGGGACGCACTGGCCGCCGATGTTCGCGATGAGGACCCGGTGCGCAGCCTGTTTCTCTCCACCTGGGAACGACTCGCGCCGCTGCTGCGCGATAGCGACCTCAACCTGCCCGGGGCCCGCAACGTGGGACTGGCGACCTTCATCAGCGCCGGCAACGCCCTGCAGGCACTGGACACCGCAGCTCCCCACCTCGGGCTGACCCTGGACAGCGAGTCCCTGCGACGCATGGCTCGCATGCTGGCGCCTGCGGTCACGGAGGAAGAGCTGGGCTACACCACCCGGGTCGACCCCGAGCTGCGCCAGTTGCTGGGTCTGGAGCCAGAGCTTGCAATCGACTCCATGGAGGACACCTCTGCGTCCGCCCCTTTTGCCTGGCTGATCTCGCCCGCCTGGGCGGCGGCTGTAAGCCCGCAGCTGGTGAAACTGCTGACCAACTGGATTCCAGCGCCGAATGACCTGGATCGCTACCTGCGGACCATGGAGCAGCTGCTGGACGAGAGCATTGCCGCGGAGCGCAAGCGTGGCAAGGTGACCGACGAGTACTTCGACCTGTACGAGAACCTGGTTCGGGCAACCGCCTGGCAGGAGTCCTGCTGGCGCCAGTTCGTGGAGAACAACGGCGTGATCAAGCCGATCCAGTCTTCCGCCGGCTCGGTTGGGCTGATGCAGATCAACCAGCACGTCTGGCGCAATATCTATGACCTGGAAGCGCTGCAGAACAACGTCGGCTACAACGCCCGCGCCGGTAACGAAATCATTGCGCACTATCTGGTCGACTACGCGATCAAGCGCAAGGAGCATGAGGTCAGGGGCAACATTCACGACCTGGCGCGCGCCACCTACGGCGTATACAACGGGGGCCCCCGGCACCTCAACCGTTACCGCCGGGAGGACACCAATGCCTACCTGCGCGGCATTGATGCCGCCTTCTGGTCCAAGTACCAGGCAATCCGCAAACAGGGCGCGAATGCCGTGCGCCAGTGCTACGGCGGCTGACACTCCCCGCCAGCCCACCGGGCCGTTTCCCTGACGACAGCGACGGCAGGCGTCAATGCCACTTTTTAACACAATTCGGCCCCGGCGAAATCCACTGGCCGGGAGCCAGAGGTGTTAGATTGGGGAGAAAATAATCAAGGAAGGTTGCACGCCATGTCCACGCTCCGTTTTCGCCCCACCCTTATCGCTGCCGCCGTGACTACTGCCATCAGCTGCGCCGGAGTCGGCGCCAGGGCCCAGGTACTCGAGGAGGTCATTGTCACCGCGCAGAAGCGGGAGCAAAGCCTGCAGGAAGTACCCATTGCGGTTACCGCGTTCACCAACGAGATGCTGCAGAAAACCGGCGTGCGCGACATGTTCGAGCTGGCCAACAACGACCCCGCCCTGATCGTCAGCAAGACCCAGACCTCCACCACATCCAACTTCAGCATCCGCGGCGTGTTTACCAGCGGCCAGAATTTCGGCCTGGAGTCATCGGTTGGCCTTTATGTGGACGGTGTCTACCGGGCGCGCCAGAGTTCGATGATCAACAACCTGGTGGACCTGGCTTCGGTGGAAGTGCTGCGCGGCCCCCAGGGGACCCTGTTCGGGCGCAACACGCCGTCCGGGGCGGTGTCCATGAACAGCGTCAGGCCCGACCATGAGGGTACCGGCTACCTGGAGGCCCAGGCCGGTGACCTCGGTCTGCTGGCCCTGCAGGGAGCGAAGTCCTTCTCCGCCATCGACGACGAACTCGCCTTCCGGCTTACGGGCTTCTACCAGGAACGCGACGGCTACATGGATGTTGTTGGCCTGGGCAAGGACCTGATAGACGATCGCGATCGCTGGGGCGTTCGCCTGCAGGCGCTGTATACGCCCAGTGACCAGTTGACCGTGCTGGTCATCGCCGACCGCTCCGAAGTGGACGAAATCTGCTGCGCCGCCGGCAACTACAAGAACAATCTGGTGGCCCAGGGCCTGGCACCGGGCGCCCCGGTCAAGACCGGCTCCGACCAGCGGGTGCTGAACCTGGGCGGCACGGTTATCGACCAGGACGACTTTTTCCGCGGCGCGGTGGCGGCGAGCTTCCTGCCCGAGTCGCGCAATGAGGACCAGGGAGTTTCCGTGCAGCTGGACTGGCAGGCTGAGAATTTCCTCGTCACCAGCATCACCGCCTTGCGCAGCTTCGAATCCTATGACAACGCGGATGTCGATTTCTATGACATCGACGCCCTGATACGCAGCAACGACGCCGAGCAGGACCAGTTCTCGCAGGAGCTGCGCCTGAGCAACGAAACTGAAGACTACACTTGGGTGGTCGGCGCTTATTACTTCGAACAGGATCTGGACTCTGTCGTCGACACAGTGGTCGGCGCCGACACCGGCGGACTCGTCGGGGTACCCACCATCGCCTTCCCCGCCGGCACCGGTTCGCGCAATGTCGCCAGCCAGGATCACAGCACCTGGGCCCTGTTCGGCCAGTTCGACTACAACCTGAGCGACACTCTCGTCCTCACCGCCGGCGGCCGCTGGACCAAGGAGGACAAGGATATGGTGAACGTGTTCACCCAGGACGCTTCCGCGGTACTGGACTTCGTCTCACCGGGCTGGGGCTTCTGGTTGTTCCCGCCGCTGGCGCCGCGAGCGAATGTCGATGAAACGATTGATGACGACCAGTTCACCGGCACGCTCAAGCTGAGCTGGTTCGCCACTGACGACCTGATGTTGTACGCCTCCTACGGTACCGGGTACAAGGCCGGCGGGGTGAACACCGACCGCATCGCTGCCATCCTGCCGGTGGCGTTCGACGCCGAAACCTCGAAATCCTTCGAGCTTGGCATGAAGGCGGAGTTCCCCGAGCAGGCCCTGCGGGTGAACGTGGCCCTGCACCGCACGGATACCGAGGACCTGCAGACCATTTCCTTCCAGGGCACGGGCTTCGCCCTGCAGAACGCGGGCGTAGCCAAGACCCAGGGCGGTGAAATCGACGCCATCTGGCAGCCGCTGGAAGGCCTGAGCCTCACCCTGGCCTATGCCTATAACGACGGCGAGTACGAAGACTTCGCGGCCGGAGACTGCTGGATCAGCACTCCCTGGCACACCAACCTGCCCGACCCGCGCGCCAACGGTGACGGCTCCTGTGACCGCAGCGGCGGCCTCCTCTCCGGCAACCCGGAAAATGTGGCCGTGGCCTCGGCCCGCCAGGCTTTCCCGCTGGGCAATGGCATCACCGGCTACGTGTTCGGCGAGTATATCTTTACCGATGAGCGCATGACCGACGTCAATAACGACCCGGCCAAACTCGCGGGCTCCTATGAACTTCTAAACCTGCGGGCCGGCCTGATTCTCGAGCAGTGGGATGCGGAAATCACCCTCTGGGGCCGCAACGTGCTGGACGAGGACTACACCAATACCATCGCCGACGGTGTGGCCCAGGACGGACGCCTGATCGCCTACTTCAATGAGCCGGCAACCTGGGGCGTCACCCTGCGCAAGAATTTCTGAGGGGCAGGCCGGGAGGCGGTCTCGGACGGATTGTTCTCCATCGCGATCGCCTGCAGCAGTGCATCATCCAGCCGCGACTGCCAGTGGGCAGATCGCGGCGGGACTGCCGTCGAACAGCCGGCCGGCGAACGCATCGGCCGGGTACTGTCGCAGCGTCATCCAGCGCCATCTCCTGGGTCGTTATCTGACAGGCGCACCTGATCCACGGCGTAGGTGTAGATCACATCGGTGCTGGAGTTCAGCGCCGTTTCCGCGGAGTCCTGGATGACGCTGATCACAAAACCTACCGCGACCACCTGCATTGCAACGTCCAGCGGAATACCGAACAGGGAGCAGGCCAGCGGCACCAGCAGCAGGCTGCCGGAGGGCACCCCGCTGGCACCACAGGCAGCCAGCGCAGCCACGACACACAGCAGCAGGGCCGTGGCGAAGGACACTTCAATGCCCAGGGTATTGGCGGCGGCCAGGCTGAGCACGGTGATGGTAATGGCGGCGCCGGCCATATTCACGGTGGCGCCGATGGGAATCGTCACCGCGTAGAGCTCTTCACTGATGCCGATTTTTTTCGCCAGGTTCAGGTTGACCGGAATATTCGCCGCGGAGCTGCGGGTGAAAAATGCGGTGACGCCCGACTCCTCCAGACACTTGAATACTATGGGATAGGGATTGCGCTGGATCAGCAGGAACACGAGCAAGGGATTCACCAGCAGTGCCATCACCAGCATGCAGGCGACCAGCAGACCGGCCAGGCTGGCATAGCCCGCCAGCGCCGACAGCCCGGTGGCCGCCACGGTGGCGCAAACCAGGCCGAAAATACCAAGCGGTGCGAGGCGGATGACATAGCCGACAATGTCACCGACTCCCGTGGCCAGGGTCTGCAGATGCTCCCTGAAGGTGTTGTTGGCCTTGCGAAAACTCAGGCCGAGCAGAATTGCCCAGGTCAGGCAGCCCAGGAAGTTACCGGTGAGCAGGGCATTTACCGGATTATCAATCAGTTTGAACAGGACATCGGCGAGCACCGCGGTCACCGCCAGCGGTGGGCTACCCGCGGCGCCCTCGCTCAGCGCGATCGTCAGCGGAAACAGCTGGCTCATCACTACGGCAACGATCGCTGCACTGACCGTGCCGACCAGGTACAGGGCAAGGGTCAGCAGTGACTTGCGACCGTCGCTGCCACTCTCGTGACGGTTGGCGATGGCGGACATCACCAGCAACATTACCAGCAGCGGCGCCACCGCTTTCAGCATGCCCACGAACAGCTCCCCCAGCAAACCCAGCGGCGTTGCCAGACCCGGGGCCAGCCACCCCAGCAGGGCACCGAGAACAACGCCGATGAGTATCTGTGGCACGAGGCCGAGTTTCCGTATGGACATGGTTGTTCACCCGTTGCAATGAGACGCCTTCCGAACCAAGTGGCGGATGATACACGCTGGTCTGCTGGCAGACACATCCCGGCGACTTTTTTGCTAACCTGCGCGCTCTGGCGCCACAAATCGAGTCGCGAACGGTGATTACTCTCAGCACAGCTTTCCTGCTAGCGTGCAGCCTGCTGGTGGGTGCCTGCGGCGTCGCCCAGGCCGGGGTGAATTCGCGACTGCGCCGGTCGCTGCACTCGCCGATCCAGGCGGCCTTCCTGTCTTTCCTGATCGGCACCCTGGCACTGGGGCTGGTCGCACACCTGCTCAACGCGCCCTGGTTTGCACCCGGAGCACTGGCAGCCCTTCCCTGGTGGGCGTGGCTGGGAGGCCTGCTCGGCGCGTTCAATGTCGCGATGTCGGTCTATCTGGCGCCTAAACTGGGAGCACTGACTCTGGCGATCTCCATCGTCTGCGGCCAGGTGCTCGCATCGCTGGTACTGGACCACAATGGCTGGCTGGGCTACCCCAGTATTGCGCTGTCCCCGCCGCGCTTGCTGGGCGCGCTGTCCATTGTCACCGGCGTGCTGTTGGTAGCCCGGACGCATCCAGTGAAGCCAGCCGGAGACGGACAGGAGGGGGAGCCGGCAACCACGTCGCCAGGCAGGTATCTGCTGCTGGCATGCAGTTTCGCGATTGGCTGCTCCCTGGCCTCCCAGGCGGGGATCAACGCCGAGTTGCGCACGGCCCTGGGGTCTCCCGTGCAGGCGGCGTTTATCTCGTTTTTGGTGGGCACGCTGGTCCTGGGCCTTGTGGCAGCCACCGGGGACCGTGGCTGGTTCCGCCCGGGGGCACTCGCCACAACGCCCTGGTGGGCATGGCTGGGTGGTATCCTCGGAGCGTTCATTGTCACCATGGCGCTTGTTCTTGCCCCGCGACTGGGGGCCCTGACCCTCGCTATCGCCATTATCTGCGGGAAGATATTCTGCTCGCTGGCCCTGGACCAGAAGGGCTGGCTGGGCTACCCGCGCGTCCCGCTGACAATCCCCCGTGCAGTGGGCACGGCCCTGATGGCGGCCGGGGTGCTACTGGTCGCAGCCAACTGAGCCGAGGAGCGGCCGCTCTTCAGACACTGAAATGTTTGCCCAGGGGCAGCTCCCGGATGCGCTGGCCGGTGGCGGCGAACACCGCATTGGCTATGGCGGGCGCGGTGGGCGGGGTCGGGGGCTCTCCCACTCCGGTCGGGGCGGCGTCGCTGTCCACGATATGGCTGCGGATCACTGCGGGAACCTGGTTCATCCGCGCGATGGGGTAGTCATGGAAATTGGACTGTTCCGCAGTGCCTTCGGCGAAGGTCACCTCGCCGTTCAGTGCCAGGCTCAGGCCAAAGATCATGCCGCCTTCCATTTGCGCGTGCACCCGGTCCGGGTTGATCACGCGGCCGGCGTCGATCACGCCGTGCAGTTCCAGTACCCGCAACTGACCGCCCCTTACCTCCACTTTGCTGGCCACGGCAACGTCGCTGAGGAAACTGTTGGCCACCGAGAGGCCCCACCCCTGCCCGGATGGCAACTTCTCACCCCAGGGAATGGTACTCACCAGCTTGCGGATCACGTTCCTGGTGCGCCCCGTGGCGAAGGGATACTCGGCAATGTCCCGTCCATAATTACTGTACTTGAAGCCATCGGCGCTGAAATCAAGTAGCCGGTCCTCACCGATCAGCTGCAACCAGAATTCCGCGGGATCGACGCCGGCGGCGTGGGCCAGCTCGTCGACAAAGCTGCCCACCCCGAACGCGTAGGGGATGTTGTAGACCGAACGCAGCCAGCCGATGCGGACATGACCGGGAGCCTCGTGGCTCTCCACCCGCAGGTTGGGCACGGCGAACGGAACACTGGCAAAGCCCTGGGACAGACCGCCACTGCCGTTGCTGCGCACACTGGTATCGAAGGTGGAGCCTATGGGCGGCGAGGCCTCGCGCGCGAGCCAGGCGGTGACGTTGCCGGACCCATCCAGCGCCCCCTTGAAATGCTGGGCGCTGCAGGAGTGGAAGTAATCGTGGCGGATGTCGTCCTCCCGACTCCAGACCACCTGTACCGGCTTACCGACGTGGGATGCCAGCCTGGCCGCCTCGACCGAGAAGTCCGGCTTGGACTTGCGGCCGAATCCGCCGCCCAGCAGGGTCACGTGCACGGTCACTGCGGCGACATCCAGCTCCAGCGTTTCCGCGACCGCCCGCTGGGTGGCCTGGGGCGTCTGGGTGCAGGCCCAGATCTCGCAGCGCTCATCCGTGACTCGCGCCGTCGCCACGGGCGGCTCCATGGGTGCATGGGCCAGGTAGGGCGTGCGATAGGTCGCCTCGACTACCCGGGCCGCGTTGGCCAGGGCCGTGTCGACATCGCCGCGCTGGCGCTGCACCTCGCCCGTACCACCCTCGACCCGCGCCACGAGTTCGTCCAGGTACGCCCCGCTGTCGTGGCTACTGTGCTCGCTCTTGCGCCAGTTCACCTTGAGCGCGGCCCTTCCGCGCAGCGCACTGTGGTTATTGGTCGCGATCACCGCAATGCCCTCGACCGGGTTGAAACCCGGCGCTCCCTCCACCGCCACCAATTCGACGACATCCAGCACCCCTTTTACTTTCAGTGCCGCCGAAGAGTCATAGGAGGCGATGCGACCCTGCAGCCAGGGCGTCCGCTCGATACTGGCGTAGAGCATGCCGGGGAGGTGCACATCAATACCGTAGGTTGTGTTGCCCGTGGTCATGTCCCGCAGGTCGACAATCGGCACACTCTTGCCAATGTAGCGAAAGTCGGCGCTGTCTTTCAGGCGCAGGGTTTCCAGCGGCGGTACCGGCAGTTCCGCGGCCCGCGCCGCCAACTCGCCAAAACCGAGGCTGCCGCCGCCGCTGTGGTGGACCGAGTGATTGCGCGCGGTGCACTCTTCCACCGGAACCTGCCAGGTGCTTGCCGCTGCCCGCTCCAGCAGGGCGCGGGCGGTCGCACCCATCTGCCGCATAATGAGGTAAAAGTCGCGCACGGAGCGCGAGCCATCAGTATTCTGGCTGCC
>JBFHFJ010000050.1:0-15224 GCA_041583655.1 Haliea sp.
ATGTCCAGCGCCCGGTTACGGGTCGGGTTGTGGCGCAGGTAATCGTCGATCAGCTCGGGCAGGTCGGGCGTATAGTCCTCCCGCAACAGCAGCCTGACATAGGGTTTCTCGAAAGGATCAATGTAAGGTGTAATCCTGCGACTGAGATTAACCCTGCTGCGTTCCCGCAGCCAATCGAAGAGGCAGACGAAAGCGCGCAGATAGGCGAGGATAGTGGCGGCCTCCAGATCGGGCATTTCCGGGTTCAGATGCAGGCCATAGGCATAGTGCGGGGCGCTGCTTGTCCCCTGGGCACCCTCCCGGCGCAAAACCTGGAACAACTCTCCCAGGTGCCAGAGTTCGGCCAGCTGGATGGGCGGACTGACGATTTCGAACGGCACCAGCTGTTCCGCCGCCAGCTTCAGGACACTCTCGCCAATCTGGCCTAGCTCATCAGGCCCGGTGTCGCCGGCCCGCTCCCGGCCACGGCGCTTGAGCCAGGCGAAATCGAGCTCCACGCCGAAATCACCCAGGCGGCTCTCCCGCAGGAACAGCTCGTAGGGGGACACTGTCTCCGCCCTGCCCCCGAGCTGCTTCTGCATCAGGTCGACAACTCGGTCCAGCGGGATGCCGGAGAACTCCAGCTCCACCCCAAGTCGCCGCGGCATCCCTTCCCGGGTGTGAGTCCGCGGCGGCATCGGCCACTGGCTGGCACGATAGTTGTCAGTCAGCACTGTATCCACGTTACCCCTCAGGTGTTCACATCCCGTTGTCTGCGCGTAAGGTACTGTTGCCACTGGAGGATGAAAACGGTCAATGCCGGCAACAGGGTCAGGGTGACCACCGTCGCGCCAAGAATACCAGACATGACAATAACTCCCACCCCCCGGTACAGCTCCGTGCCTGCGCCGGGTATCAGCACCAGAGGCGCGAGGCCGCAGAGGGTGGTGATGGTCGACATCGCGATGGGACGCAAGCGCGCCTCGACCGCCTCCTGCACCGCCACCACTGCCTCCATGTTTCGCAGCGCCAGGTTTTCCACCGCACGGTGCACGATCAGGATCGGGTTGTTGACCACCGTGCCCATCAGAATCAGGAAACCCAGCATGGTGATCATGTCGAATGGCTGCACGATCCGCGCCATGCCCAGCAGGGGTAGCCAGGCACCCACCGCGTTGAGCAGCCACAAGCCGCCAATGCCTCCGGCGATCCCCAGGGGAATCGAGGTCATGATCAGCAGTGGGTAACCCCAATGACTGAAAATCGCAACCATCAGCAGGTACACGATAACCAGTGCCACAAGGTAGTTGCCGAACAGGGCTTCACGAGTGGCATCGAGCTGGTCCGCCGCCCCGGAGATGGTCAAGCTTACCCCTGCTGGCACCTCACCGCGGCGCTGCAGTTCACGCACCACCTGTTCCCTGACCACGGCCACCCCCGTCTCCAGGGGGACACTGCGTGGCGGGATGATGTTCAGGGTGACGGTGCGGCGACCATCGACACGCCGGACCTGGGCTGTATCAACGCTTTCTTCAATTCGCGCCAGCGAGTCGAGGGGCACTACCGCCCCCGCCGGCGTATAGATGGGCAACTGTCCCATGGCGTCCAGAGACGCCCGCTGGCCGACGTCACTGTACAGGTAGATGTCGATCTTGTCGTCCGCGAGGAAAAGCTCGTCGACATAGCTGCCGTCCGTCAACGCCGCCACCGTAAAGCCGATGGCGTCGGCGTCCATCCCCAGCTCCGCCGCCCGCTCCCAGTCCGGCCGCACCTCGACCAGCGGTTGGGCCAGGGTTAGCGATGAAGGGCGACTCTGGATCCGCGGATTGTCGAAGACCTGCTCCGCCTGCCGGTAAGCGGCCAGTGCCACCGCGTAGATGTCCTCCAGCCGGGCACCGGAAATGTCCAGGTTCACGCTGCGGGTGCCCCCGTCGTTGCTGGTGATAATGGATCCACGCGCGGCAAAGGCGCGCATCCCGGGATAGCCCTGGTAGCGCTCCGTCAGCACGTCCATCAGAGCATCTATGTCCGCGGGATTGACCGGTTCCGAGACGATCCGCATAAAGTCCGGTGCCACCCCCATATTGATGTAGGAGAGGGCCGGCACCGCGGCGTTACCGCTGCGGAATGCATCGGGATCGGCACCAACAAAGGGTAACAGCTGGTCACCCACTTCCTGCGCGATCTCCGCCATCGCCGCGAGATTGTACCCGGGAGGCGCGCTCATGACCGCGAACACCTTGGGCTCCTCTCCCTCGGGCAGGTATTCCGCGGGGGGCGTCAGCGCAAGCATGCACCACAGGCTGGCGCCTGTTACCGCCACAATACAGGCCACACGACGCCGCGTGCTGGCCAGCAGCCAGGCAACTATCCCCAAAGTAAGTGCCCGCAACCGGTCTCCGGCGCCTGCTTTGGCCACAGCGCTGCGACCCAGTGCCAGCCGTGCTGCCGCGGTTGGCAGCACGGTGACCGCCACCAGCATCGAGGCAAGGATTGCCGCGGCGATGGCCACCGCAACATCCGAGTAAAGCTGGCCGGCTTCCTCCTCGATCAGGGCCACGGGGATAAAAACCAGGACAGTGGTCATGGTTGAGGCAAATACCGCCGGCCAGACCTGGCGCACACCGTCTACCGCGGCTCGCAGCCTGGAGGCGCCCTTGCGGCGCTCAAGGTCAATGCTCTCCAGCACCACGATGCTGTTGTCGAGGGTCATACCGATGGCAAAGGCGATACCGGCCAGGGAGATTACATTGATCGTGCGCCCCGCCAGCAACAGGCCGAGAAAGGCTACCGTGATACACAGAGGTATGCCCATAACCGCCACGGCGGTTGCACGCGCGGAGCGCAGGAACAGGTACATCACCAGGGTAGCGAACAGGGCGCCAAGAACCAGGTTCTGCCAGACGTTCCGAACGGAATCCTGCACGTAACGGACATCGTCAGAGATCAGGCGCATCTGCAGTCCGGCGGGTTCCAGCAGCTCAGCGTTGATCGCGTCCAGTTCCCCCAGCATTTCCCGCTTGATGTCTATGACGTTGGACCCGGTCTCGCGGCGAATCGACAGGGAAATATTGGGCTCGCCGTTGAAGTAGGACAGATTGCGTTTCTCGAAACTGCCCCCCTGGACGACAGCCACGTCCTGCAGGCGAATGACCGCGTCGCCGCGGCGGACCAGGATCAGCTGTTCCAGGTCGGCCAGATCCTCGAAACGGCCGATCGTACGCAACAGGTATTCGCGCTTGCCGGACTCGATATCCCCGCCGGAACGGTCGCGATTGCGACCGCGCACCGCCTCCCGAACATCGGTGAGGGTCAGGCCACGTTGCGCCAGTCGCGCCGGATCGACCAGGATCTGGATCTGGCGCTCGGCGCCACCGCCAACGCTGACCTCCGATACTCCGGTGACCCGCGCCACCCTGGGTTTGACGAAGTCCTCAACAAAATCCAGAACCCGGTCC
The DNA here is from genome assembly GCA_041583655.1 of Haliea sp. Classification (GTDB taxonomy): domain Bacteria; phylum Pseudomonadota; class Gammaproteobacteria; order Pseudomonadales; family Halieaceae; genus Haliea. Next base: position 3,438 of record JBFHFJ010000050.1, read on the forward strand.
ATCTCGACCTGCCTGGGGTTGCCGGGCAGGGGGGCAATGCTGAAGAACATGAAAGAATTGGCGGAAAAGGAGTTGGCGAAAATCCGCGGTTCATCGACGTTCTCGGGATAGGCCGGCACCTGACTGAGCGCGTTGTTGACCCGGATCAGCATCTCGGTGATATCGGTGCCGAAAGGAAATTCAAGCTCGATCTCGGCACTGCCGCTGCGCGCTGTCGCCACGATTCGGGACAGACTGGGCAGATTGCGCAGGTACTCCTCCTGCTCAACCAGAATCTCCTTCTCCACATCCTGCGGCGTGGCGCCGGGCCAGGTGGTCCGGACGCTGATCACGCGCACATCCAGGTCGGGAATCATCTGCACGGGTATGCGCAGAGCGGCGATTCCACCCACCACCAGCAACATCAGCACCACAACCGTTACCAGGGTGCCTCGCTGGACTACCTGTTCAAACACCGTGGCCGCCTCCCATCGCCATCAGCGGGCCACCTCTGTCACAGACAGGGCCTGCCCCGGCTGCAGGGCCTCGTTCCCGCGCACCACCACCTGCGTGCCGGAATCCAGTCCGGCGCGAATCTCGATGCGTCCGCCAAAGGCGATTCCGGTCTGGACCACATTTTCCTTAGCCACCGGACCACTATCTGCGGACTTCTCAAGCGACCAGACCACGACCCTGCCATCGGGGTGGCGGAGTATTGCGTCGCGGGGTACGGTCACCCCGGAGCGGCCGGTGGCCAGCTGCAACAGTGCGGTCACCGACATTCCCGGCAGCAGGACCCGGGCGGCTTCCTCGTCCGGTGCCACGCGCAACAGGAAGGTGCGCGCGCCGGTTTCAGCAACCGGCACCACGCTATCAACCCTGCCGCCGTAGCGGGCCGCGGTACGAGCTCCGGTGACGAACTCCACGTGGACGCCGGGACGCAGGCTGTCCAGGTGATCCTCGGGCACGGCGAAATCCAGGCGCAGCTCCTCCAGCCCCACCAGCTCGAAGACCGGTTGCCCGGGAGCCAGCCATTCGCCCAGGTCGGTCAGCCGGGCGCTGATGAAGCCGGCGAATGGCGCCCGCAGGCTATGCCGCTCCAGCAAGGCCTCCTGCAATGCCGCCTCGGCCTGGGCCTGCTCAGCGATCATCCCGGCTTCTTCCTGCGCAGCCTCAAGGTCGCGCACGGCCGTCTCCGCGATACTGCGCTGGGGCAGCAGGAGGCGAGCCTCCCGTAACCGGCGCTGGGCATCGTCGCGACGAATCCGGGCCTGGGCTGCGCGAGCCTGCGCAGCATCAAGGCGCAACCGGGCCAGCTCCGGATCCAGCTCCAGCAGCAGGTCACCCGCCTGCACCTGATCCCCGGCATCGACATTGACAGCGCTGACCAGCCCTTCCGTGGCCACTGAGAGCCTGGCGTTGCGCTCCGCTGTTACAGTTCCATGCAGGTTCAGTTCCCGCAGGATCGGCACCTGCAGCGCCGTATCAACAACGACAGGCACCGCGTCCCCTGCATGCGCGGGCGTCACCACCAGCAGCAATGCCAATATTACAGGCCACCGCGGTTGCCCCGGGCACCTCAACGGCATCTGTCGCAAGACATCTATCTCCCTCCTGTGTCCCTTCGCATTGCGGCCGGTCACCGCCGTCGGCGGAACAGACCTTTGGCTTGTCTGTACGCGGGCAGCGGGCCAGCGTATCAGCGCAGTTCGGCTTTTTGGCTGCTATAGTACGGTAAGCAACCGGGGCAGCAGCGTCCCGCCCGGCCACTGGCAACGAGATCAACGCATGAGCACACGCTATCGCAAACAGCACACCCTGACCGTCAACGGCAAGGACTATACCATTTTCCCCTTCGACACCCTGGATACCGCAGGGGACACGGCAACCCTGCCCTATTCGCTGAAACTGTTGCTGGAAAACCTGCTGCGTCACGGTGCCGAGGATTTTGTCAGCGACGGCGATATTGAAGCCCTGGCCAATTGGGATCCCGCGGCAGAGCCCAGCCAGGAAATTGCCTTTGCGCCGGCGCGGGTCCTGCTGCAGGATTTCACCGGGGTTCCCGCCATCGTTGACCTGGCCGTCATGCGCGACGCCATGGTCGACCTCGGCGGCGAACCCGGCAGGATCAACCCGCTGTCGCCCGTGGAGCTGGTCATCGACCACTCAGTGATGGTAGACCACTTCGGCGATGAGGATTCCCTCGCCCGCAACACACAGATAGAGATTGAGCGCAATCTGGAACGCTACCAGTTCCTGCGCTGGGGCCAGGAAGCCTTCGACAATTTCCGGGTGGTGCCGCCGGGCACCGGCATCGTGCACCAGGTCAACCTCGAATTCCTCGCCCGCGGGGTCTTCACGCGGGAGCAGGATGGGCAGCTCCTTGCCTATCCCGATACCCTGGTGGGCACGGACTCCCACACCACCATGATCAATGGCCTGGGCGTCCTGGGCTGGGGCGTGGGTGGCATTGAGGCCGAGGCGGCGATGCTGGGACAGCCGGTGACCATGCTGATTCCCGAAGTTGTCGGGTTCCGGCTCAGCGGCGAACTCCCCGAGGGCGCCACCGCTACCGACCTGGTGCTCACGGTAACCGAGCAGTTGCGCAAGCACGGTGTAGTGGGGAAATTTGTCGAGTTCTTAGGTCCCGGGCTTGCTCACCTCAGTCTCGCCGACCGCGCCACCATCGCCAATATGGCGCCTGAGTATGGTGCCACCTGCGGCATCTTCCCGGTCGATGCGGAGACCATCAACTATCTGCGACTGACCGGCCGCAGCGAGGAACAGCTGTCCCTGGTGGAGAGCTACATGAAAGCAATGGGGCTGTGGCATGACCAGGACAGCGTGGAAGCCCGCTACAGCGCCACACTGGAACTGGACCTGGCCGAAGTCGTGCCTTGCCTGGCGGGCCCCAAACGCCCCCAGGACAGGGTGCCCCTGACCACCAGCAAGGACAGCTTCAACCGGGTGCTGGCGGAGTTCCAGGAAATGATACTGGTCTCCAGCGAAGAGGGTGACTGGGAGGAAGAGGGCGGCACGGTGACCGAGGCCGAGGCGACCGCCCAGACCGGTGTCACCATTCGCCGCGGCAGCAAGGAGTTCCAGTTGCAGCACGGGGCGGTGGTGATCGCCGCAATCACCAGCTGCACCAATACCTCCAACCCAGCGGTGCTGGTGGCCGCCGGCCTGCTGGCGCGCAAGGCGCGGGAGCGCGGCCTGAAAACCAGGCCCTGGGTAAAAACCAGCCTCGCTCCGGGATCCAAGGTGGTCACCGAATACCTGGAAAGAACCGGTCTGATGGACGATCTCGAGGCGCTGGGCTTCTATCTTGTGGGCTATGGATGCACCACCTGCATCGGCAACTCCGGCCCGTTGCCGGATGACATCACCGCCGCCATCCACAAGGGCAACCTGCTGGTGACATCCGTGCTGTCCGGCAATCGCAATTTTGAGGGCCGGATTCACCAGGATGTCCGCGCCAATTACCTGGCCTCGCCGCCGCTGGTGGTGGCCTATGCCCTGGCGGGCAACATGGGCATGGACCTCTACACGGAACCGCTGGGTGAGGACGCGAACGGCAAGCCGGTCACCCTCGCCGAGCTCTGGCCGAGCAATGCGGAAATCAACGCAATCGTGGCCAGTGCGGTGGATGCCGACATGTTCCGCAGCAAGTATGCCGATGTCTACAGCGGGAACAGCACCTGGAACGAGTTGCCGGTAGCGGACAGTGAACGCTACCCCTGGCCAGAATCCACCTACGTACGCAAACCGACCTTCTTCGAGGGTATGACGCCCAGGGCGACCGCAGTCACCGCGATTGAAGGCGCGCGCTGCCTGGTGAAGGTCGGCGACAGCGTGACCACCGACCATATCTCACCGGCCGGAGCGATTGCGGCAGACAGCCCCGCCGGCGAGTACCTGCAGGGGCGAGGCGTCGCCAGCGAGGACTTCAACTCCTACGGTTCGCGCCGCGGCAACCACGAGGTCATGATGCGCGGCACGTTCGCCAATATTCGCCTGCGCAATGAGCTGGCGCCGGGCACCGAGGGCAGCTGGACCACCTGCTTTCTCGATGGGTCGACGACCTCCATCTTCGCCGCTGCCGAGCGCTACCGCGAACAGGGCGTGCCGCTGGTGGTCCTGGCGGGTAAAGAATACGGCACCGGCTCCTCCCGGGACTGGGCGGCCAAGGGGCCTTCGCTACTGGGTGTACGCGCGGTGATCGCTGAGAGTTTCGAGCGTATTCATCGCTCAAACCTGGTGGGTATGGGTATCCTCCCGCTGCAGTATCGCGACGGCGATACCGCGGCGACGCTGGGCCTGACCGGGGATGAAACCTTCGCCATTCCCGCCATCGAGCCCGGCCAGGAAACCGTGACCGTGACCGTGTCCGCGGGGACGCACGGTGCTGAGCGCAGTTTCGAGACACGTATCCGTATCGACACGCCCAATGAGTTCAGTTACTACCGCCATGGCGGCATTCTGCACTACGTGCTGCGACGTCTCGCCGGTACCGCTGACCCCGATGGTTGAGAGGCGCGAGCCGGCTATTTGCGCCGGTCCTGCACCTTGCGCCGGGAATGCTCCATCAGCGCCCAGAGAATATTGCGGGAGCTAACCTGGCCTACCAGCCGCCCGTCCTCAAGCACGGGGCGGCGGCGCTGACGGGTATCCAGCATTGATTGGGCGGCCTCGACAATGCTGTCGCCGGGACTGCAGGAATTAACGTCGCGAGTCATCACCTCGCTGACCAGCGCGTGCTCCGGATCACCGTCGTTGTAGATGGCGGCGAGAATCCCCCGCAGGCAGTCGAGCTCCGACAGTACGCCCTGCACTATCCCTGCGTCATCTGTCACAGTCAGACCTGTCAGCCTGTGCTCGACAATGAGCTCTACCGCCTGCACCAGGTTCGCGTCCGGGCGAATGGTCAGGGGCTGGCGGTGCATACAGTCGTTGACAGTGCTCGGCTGGGGCATGGTCCGGTCTCCGGTTGTCGAGGTTATGGCGGCAGTATAGCCCAATGAGGGGCCGGCGGGAGCAGCGTGTGCGGTGCAAACCCGGCATATTCACGCCACCCCGTCGTTGTCCTGCCTGTGCGACCCTGTATACTGTCTCCCCGATTACAGCCCCACCCCCCAAGGTACCCCCCCAATGACCGCCGAGTCCTCCGACGCGACCAGTTTCGCGGACCTGAATCTGCCTGATTTCCTCCTCCGTGCCCTGACCGATGTCGGCTACGAGACCCCCTCCGCGATACAGGCCCGCACCATACCACCGCTGTTGGCGGGCTCCGACCTCGTGGGCCAGGCCCAGACCGGTACAGGGAAGACAGCGGCCTTCGCCCTGCCACTGCTGGCACGGCTGAAAACAACCGGCAAGCTGCCTCAGGTCATGGTACTCACACCGACCCGGGAACTGGCCATCCAGGTCTCCGAGGCATTCCAGAAATATGCCAGCCACCTTCCCGGCTTCCACGTTCTGCCGATCTACGGCGGTTCCGACTATCGCGGCCAGTTGCGCCAGTTGCAGCGCGGCGTCCAGGTCATTGTCGGCACTCCGGGCCGGGTCATGGACCACATGCGCCGGGGTTCCCTGGACCTCTCGCAACTGCAGTCCCTGGTCCTGGATGAAGCAGACGAAATGCTGCGCATGGGCTTTATCGACGACGTTGAATGGATCCTGGAGCAGACGCCCGGGCAGCGCCAGGTCGCCCTGTTCTCCGCCACGATGCCCCAGGCCATCCGCAGGATCGCCCAGCAGCACCTGAAGAATCCCCAGGAAGTCACCATCCAGGTGAAATCCATGGCCAACGAGTCCATCCAGCAGCGGGTGTGGATGATCTCCGGGATGCACAAACTCGACGCCCTGACCCGGATCCTGGAGATGGAGGATTTCGACGCCATCATCATCTTCGTGCGCACTCGCATCGCGACCGCGGAACTGGCCGAAAAACTCTCGGCCCGCGGCTACTCCGCGGCGCCACTGAACGGCGACATTCCCCAGCAGCAGCGCGAGAAAACCGTCGAGCGCCTGAAGAATGGTCAGCTGGACATCCTCGTGGCGACCGATGTTGCCGCCCGCGGCCTGGACGTGGAGCGCATCAGTCACGTTATAAACTACGACATCCCCACCGATGTCGAGGCCTACGTGCACCGTATCGGTCGCACCGGTCGCGCCGGCCGCACCGGCCAGGCCATCCTGTTTGCCGCCAACCGCGAGCGGCGCCTGCTGAAAGCCATCGAGCGGGCCACCGGCAACACGATCGTGCCAATGCAGATGCCCAGTGCGCAGGAAGTAAGCAACCGCCGCAGCGACCGTTTCAAGCAACTGATCACCGCCACTCTGGACACGCGGGACCTGGACGCCGCACGGCGACTGGTGAACGACTACCAGCAGGAATTCGGTGTTCCCATGGTCGACATCGCCGCCGCATTGGCACTGCTTGCGCAGGGCGAGAGCAAAGCGTCGGGGAACCTTGCTCCAGCCGCACCCGAGGCCAGCCCCGGGAGGGCGCCTCGCGACCAGGAAGAGCGACCGCGCCGTGAGCGTGAGCGTGAGCGCCCTGCCCGATCGCCAGGCGTGCAGCGCGACAGCACGCCCGGCAAGGGCATGGAGCGCTTCCGGATAGAAGTCGGGCACAATCACGGGGTCAAGCCGGGCAATATCGTAGGCGCTATCGCCAACGAGGCGGATATCGACAGTGAGCACATCGGCCGTATTGTCATTAACGACGACCACAGCACGGTGGATCTGCCGGAGGGCATGCCCCCGGAGATCTTCGACCATCTACGGGGAGTCTGGGTGAGCGGCCAGCGACTCAACATCTCCCGCCTCGACAACGCCAGGGCAGATACCGGCAGCCCCCCGCGCCCGGCAAAACCCCGGGGCGGCAAGCCAGGGATAACGAAAAAGCCCGGCAAGCCCAAGCCGAAGTTCAAGCCCGGCGCCTAGTCCCCGGGGCGCTCAGGAGAGGACCTGCGCCAGCATACGCGCCAGGCCCGCCAGGCTGACCACCAGCAGGCCTGCACCCAGTACCCGGAAGAACAGACCGGTATCCGCCCGCAGGGTATAGTCGTGAAAGCGCAGGCCAAGCACGTGCCCCACTGCGGCACAGGGCAACAACCACAAATGCTGCCGCCACTGCAGGTCGATTCCGGTCCACGCAAAGGCGATCAGCTTTATCGCGACAAGCACAAACCAGAGCACGAACAGGGTGTCGCGCAGTTCGTGCCTGGCGACGCGGCTGGCCGCCACCGGCACCACAAGGGGCGCGGCAATCAGCGATGTCCCGCTGACATAGCCACCGAGTATCATGAAAAACGCATCCACCTTGCGACTGTTGCTTTTGAAAGGTCGCTCAAGGATGTAGCTGACAGCGTAAACCGCCACCACCACAAAGATGAAACTGCTGACAACCGCCGCCGGAAGCGTGATGACCCCGGCCACCCCTATCAGCTTCGGAATCAACATCAGCGGGAACGCGTAGCGCAGGAACGCCCAGTTGACGGTGGTCTGTACCGCACCTTCCGCGGCAGCAACGGGCCTCCTGTTGCGGAAATGAGCCTGAGCTATGGTCAGCGCCGAGAAAAACAGCAGGTGTACCGAGATAATCGGCAGGTAGACCAGCGGCGCATTGTGCACCATCAGCAGAAATGGCAGGGTCAGCACAGCGCCACCGAAACCGAGGCCCGAGCGCACGAACCCTCCCCAGACAAACAGCAGGGCGATGGTGAAGTACTGCCACGGCATGAGATCCGCCATCAGCCGGCACCACCCTCACGCCAGGCTCCAAGTGCATGCTCCACCCGGGCAAATCCCTTGTACTCGTAGAGCGCCGGCGGGCAGGCATCAATAGCCGCCAGCAGCTGCGGGATCGCACCCGGTACCTTCGCCAGAGCAGACAGTGGATGCAGGTAAACCCTGATCGTAAACACAATGGCTCCCGTCTGCGGCAGCCGACGTAGTGACTGGCGCTCAGTGCGGTAATAGAGGGCTGCATCGGCGCCGGGACCTGGACCCCCGGGGCGCGCGCAAAGCGCATCACCCGCCTGCACACTCCAGTTATGGCGCACCACGGGATACTCCACCCGCAAATGCGAGAAAAACCGCTCAACCTTGGGACCAAGCGCCGCATCAAAACCCGGAATCGGCCCATGGATTGCGCTTAGGCCGCGCTCGAACTTCTCCTCCAGCAGCCAGTGACTGGGGCTGCACAGACTGGCGGCAGTGAGAATGTACTCTCCACCACGCTGCTCCATCAGCACCAGATCGTCCGCTATCCACAGGGAGCTGTTCCAGAGTGGCTCGCTACTTTCCAGGGGGGCTTCGAAGGCACCTTTGGCGCAGTGCAGCAGCGGGCCGTGCGCCCAGTACAGCTCCGGGTAGTCCTGGCGCAAATGCGCCGCCAGCAGCTGCGCGGTCTCCCTCTGCGCGGGCAGGGATGCAGGCAGAGCACGCCACACGCGGTCGCCCAGCAGCTGCCTCTGCCGCAGCTTGTGGTTATAGAACAGCAGGGCATCAGCGTCGGGCTCGGTCCAGGCGTCGGCGGGCATGGGAGAGAGGCCCATGAGCAGCAATTCCGGGGAGTGCATATGGGGCAGGTAGCGCAGTGGGGATTGCAGATCGGTCACGGGGGCTCACGGAAAAGGCAAGGCCGCTATTTTGCGCCGATCGGTCGTCGCGGGCAAATACCGAGTGGCAATCAGTGCTCCCTCAAACGTTACAAAGCCGACACAAAGCCTTGTTCCACCCGGCACCATTGGGTAGTCTCCTGTTTCCCTCACGACAGCCCTCAGGAAGCCAGGCATGCTACGGCCCAGCCAAATCCTTTTCAGGCTAGCTGCCCTGCCTCTCAGCTTCACCGCAGGGTGGTGCCTGGCAGATGAAGCGCCACCCGCACCACCGCCAATGAGCTACTCGGCGGAAATCGGCATCGGCGGTGAGTACGACACCAACGTCACCATTGACGAACTCGACACCAGCATTCGTCAGGGGGATTATGCGCTGGCGCTGGACGCCAAGGTCGGCCTGCGCAAATACTTCACCCAGGACACGGACCTGCGGCTTAACTACGATTTCAGCCAGGATCTGTTTCAGGAGTTCTCACGGCTCAACCGCCAATCCCACATTCTCGGCGCCAACCTGGGCGTAAAATTGGAAGCCGTGGATACCGGGCTGTCGCTGTTCTATGTGAACTCGCTACTGGACGGCAAGGGGTTTCTCGAGCTGTACCGGGTCTCGCCTTCGGTTTCGGGTTTCATCAACCGCAAGCTGTTCAGCCGCGCGGCCTATGTTTTCGCCGACAAACGCATCGTCGATCGACCAGAGCGCGATGCGCAAACTCACAACGGTGAGCTGGACCTGTACTACTTTGCCCGCGGCCTGCGCAGCTATTTCAACATTGGTTACCGGTACAAGGCTGAAGACGCAGCCCTGGAGCGGCTGGATTACCAGGCCCACTCCGCCAAGCTGCGCTACATCCGCCGTATCGACCTCGATGGCAAATTCCTGAAACTGGAGCTGGCCTATCGCTACGAGGAGAGAGACTACCGCGGGATCACGCCGGGCATCGGCGCAGGAGAGGGTGATGAGCGCGCGGACCAACGCCACCGCTGGCAGGTCGACCTTGAATATCCACTGACTCCGGAGAGCGCGCTGCAATTGTATGCAGCGTACAGCGACTACAAGTCCAACTTCCCGATCAGCGATTATGAGCAGGGAATTATCGGCACCCGCTTCGTGTACCGCTGGTAATCAGCCCGCGAAGCGCAACACACCATACCCGTAGGTGTCATCCCGTCCGGGGGAACCTTCGTCCTGCACGCTGCGAATCAGCGCCGCACGGATATCCTCCAACGGTGACAGCAGTCGCAGGCGAGCGGCTGCGGTGGCAACGAAAGGCACGGCGAAGGACGTGCCTGAGGAGGTCGCGTAGCCGCCGCCCGAGCGCGCGTGCAACAGCCCGACACCCGGTGCTGCAAGATCAACGTAGTCGCCACGATTGGCCAGGCGGAAAATCCGTCCGCTGGCGTCAACTGCGGTGACGGCGATCACCGAGTTGTACGCCGCCGGATACATCGGCTTGGCCATGGGACCGCCATTGCCCGCCGCCGCGAGAATCACCACACCACGCAGGGCAGCGCGATCCAGCGCCTTTTCCAGCAGGCGGTTGGGCGGACCTGCCAGGGAGATGTTGATGACGTTGACTCCGGAGGACATCAGCCAGTCCAGCGCCCGCACCAGGCTCACCGTGCTGGCAATTTCCCCGCGGCTGGGGTCCTGTTCAAACACGGCGGCAGCATACAACTCCGCCTGGGGCGCAAGACCCAGATAGCTCTGGTCGCGCCCGATGAATATGGAAGCAATGGCGGTGCCGTGAGCGGACGGTAGTTTGGCGCCCTCGCTGGCGAACGCCTGCCTGTGGATATTGGCCCTGCTCAGCGCCGGGTGCGCGGTATCCACCAGGCTGTCAATCATGCCCAGGCGCAGGGGCATCTCTTCAATATCGGCTGGAAAACGCAGGACAGAGCGCGGAGAACTGCCCGCGACTGTGTGCTGCACCGGAGCGCCTGCTGTATAGACATGGTTGAGGTCAACCTCCGCACGGCCCCTGCCCACGACATCGATTACTCCCTCGCGGACATCGTAGATCTCGAAACTGGACGGCGCTTCCACCTCCGCCAGCAGCAGCCCCATTCCGGGCAGGTCGGTCACACGGTCGAACAGATAGCCCTTGACCGCCAGTTCATCGAACACCTCAGGCTCGGCCATGACCAGCCACTGCTGGGTGTTGATGCGCGCCTCATCGATTTCCAGACGGCTCTCAAGCTCGTTGACGACGCTGTCGATTTCAGTTTCCAGGCGTTCTTCTATGGCATCCGCCAGGGTAAACTCGACCGTTTGCTCCACAGAACCCGCCACGGTCTCCTCTACGGTATCCTCAATCGATTGCTCGACCGAAGACGCCACGGATTGCTCAACCTTGCCCGTTACCGTCTCTTCAACAGAGTCCTCGACAGATTCCTCCACTGCAACCGCCACCGATTCCTCAACGGACTCCTCGACAGTGTCTTCAACGACACCGGCGACGGTTTCCTCGATGGTCGATTCCACGGAATCATCGATGCTGTCCTGGATAGTCTCTTCTATGGACTCCTCTATGGTTTCACCCACAGCCTGGTCGACACGGCCCTCGATCTGCTCCTCGACCTCCTCCTCGACTTCCTCCTCCAGGCGCTCCTCGAACTCGGACTCATCCATGCAGCAGGGAACCTGGGCCTGCGCGTTGCGCAGGGATGGTGGGGCCGCCCAAAGCAGGAAGATGGCAAGCGGCACGGCGAGCAGCGTGAACTGCACGCGCGTTTTTGGTCGCTCCTGAACAGAGCGCGTTCCGAAACCGATACACTGTGGCACGATCTTCACCCCTCGCGTCGCTGACGCCTTTACACTTGAGACGAATCAAGGCGCGAATAATTCCAGCAAATGGAATAGAATCACGCAGCTATCCGTCATCTCCAGTAACAGGACCATTATGCCATCGCTGAGCACCTCACAGCGAGAACTTCTACTGGCAGAACTAGGCAGCTTGCGCCGCTTCTGTCAGTCGCTGAGCGGGTCAGCCCCGGACGCGGACGATCTGCTGCAGATAACGGTAGAGCGCATTCTCGAAAAGGGTATGCCTGCTGATGCGGACGCCGTCAAGTGGGCTTATCGGGTCTGCAAGAACGCCTGGATCGATGAACTCCGGTCCCGGGAGGTCAGGCAGCGCTACCCTCAGCAGATGGCATGGGACAGCGACGAGGCACCGTC
>JBFHFJ010000051.1:0-15207 GCA_041583655.1 Haliea sp.
GCCTGATCTACTCCTTCCCCTGCCGCTGCAAGAACGGCGAATGGGAAATCGTCCAGGGTGTCGATGTCGGCGATTTCAGCCGCCAGAAGATGCAGGCCAGCGAACAGGAGCTCGCCGAGGAGCGGGACGCTGTCCAGCACCTGCTGCCATAGGCGAGTTGCGGCGTGCGGCCCGAGGCCCGGCAAAAGAGCTATCACCACGGCAACCTCCGGGCAGAGTTGCTCGAAACCGCCGTCGAGCAGCTGGAAACCCTGGGTGTTGAAGCGCTAAGCCTGCGCGCCCTGGCCCGGGGCATCGGGGTGTCACAGACCGCACCTTACCGCCACTTCAGCGATAAGGGGGACCTGCTCGCGGCAATGGCCACTATCGGCTACCGCCGCCTGCTGGCCAGCCTGCGCGAGGCCGCTGCCGCCACCCCGGATTGTCCACGAGAGCAGTTAAAGGCGCTGGCCCATGCCTATGTGGCCTACGCGGGCCACTATCCGCAGATGTTCAAACTGATGTTCGGCCCCTCCGTGCACCCGGACTCCCAACCGGAGCTGCGCGAGGCCAGCCGGGACACCTTCCAGCAGGTGCAGTCCATTCTGCGCCGCGGTATCGAGCAGGGCCTTTTCCGGCAGCAGGACCTCGCCTATCTCACCAACGCCGCCTGGGCCGGTATCCACGGCCTGGCCACGCTGCTGGTCGACGCCCCGGAGCTGTTCCAGCGCCACGTCGACCTGCCGCGCCAGGTAGAACTCGGGGTGCAAACCTTCATCAACGGTATCAGCAGCCACTGAAGCACCGCCTCCGCGGAACGCGCCGCGACCCTACAGTTCGCGCAGCACGGCCAATGGCGGGCTGGATACCACCTTGCGGCAGCTGAACACACCGAGGCCGGCGATCAGCACGGTGCCCACCACTACGCCTACCGGCCACACCCAGGGTGACGGCGTGTACTGCATGCCCATCACCTGCGCTTGCAGGATAAAGACTGACAGTTCTGCCGCGATGGTGGCCAGCAGTCCGGCGAAGAGCCCCATGGCCGCGAACTCGATCAACAGACCACCGAGAATCAGGCGCCGGCGCGCACCCAGCGCGCGGAGGATGGAGCTTTCGTGCATTCGGGCATCCACGCTGGCCTGGACGCCGGCCACCAGGACCAGCGCGCCAGCGGCCATGATCACCACCAGTACCAGCTCCACAGCCGCCGAGACCTGGCTGATGATGCCGCGGACCTGGGCCACCACCACGTCCATTTCAATGATCGTCACCGTCGGGAAACTGCGAATAAAGCGGTTCAGGAACGGCTTTTCCTCGGGCTCCAGATAGAAGCTGGTCATGAATGTCGCCGGGTAGGGTGCGAGCAGACGCGGCGGGAACACCAGCCAGAAGTTGGGGTTGAAGGACTGCCAGTCCAGCTCGCGGATACTGCTCACCGTGGCCGTAAACGGCTCGGAGCCGACCTGGAAACCAATGCGGTCTCCGAGGCCAACACCAAAACGCTCGGCGAAATCGCGCTCCAGCGACACTTCCGCGGCATCGCTCTGGGGCGCCCACCATTCCCCCTGCACCAGGCTATTACCGGCGGGCAGCTCATCGGACCAGGTGAAATTGGCCTCTCGCTGGCGACGACCTTCTTCACCCTCCTCCGCCTCGCTCCGCCGCGGCAGGTCCTCGCCATTCACGGTGAGAATTCGGCCGCGGATCATCGGCGACAAGGCGGCACCGGGCACCTCTTGCGCGCGCAGCATCTGCTCCACTCCCTGGACCTCCCCGGGCGCGATATTGAGCGCGAAGTGGTTGGGGGTGTTTTCCGGCAATTGGCTCTGCCAGGCATTGATCAGGGAAGTTCGCACCAGCAGCAACACCAGCAGCAACATGATCGCCATGGCGAAAATGACCACCTGGAGGGCATTGGCGTTACCGCGGCGCTGCAGGCCCGCGAACGCCAGGCGCCAGATGCTGCCCGCGCTCATCCCCACCAGTCGGCCGCCGCGCAGCAGGGTCCGGGCCAACAGCAACCCCAGCACCACCGTTGCCGCCAACCCCGCCAGCACCGCCGCGGTCAGCCTCCAGTCGCCGCTGTACCACCACATCAGGCCGCTGACCGCCGCCAGGCCGATCGCGTAATCGACCAGCGTCTGCCGCTGCTCCAGCGGCATGTCCCGGCGCAGGACCCGCAGGGGGCTGGCCAGGCTCAGGCGCCGCAAGGGCGGCCAGGCAAAGCACAGCAGGCAGACCAGGGCCGTCGCCGCCCCGATGCTATAGGGGCGTACACCGGCTGGACCGGGCTGCACCGGTAGCTGGTCGCCGAACAGGTTAAAGAAGCTCTGCTGCAGGCTCCAGCCCAGGCCGCAGCCCACCAGGGTGGCAACCAGCCCAAGCAGGAGCAGGCTGCTGGCGTAGAGGCGGGTGATGTCGGCGGATGTCGCGCCCAGGCTTTTCATGATGGCCACGTAGTCATTGTGGCGCTCACTGAAGCGTCGCGCCGCCAGGGCGATTGCGACGCCGGCCAGGACGACTCCAAGGCTCCCGGCCAGCAGCAGGAAGCTTTCCGCACGACCCAGCGCATTGCCCAGCCCCGGCTGACCTTCCCGTACGTCCAGCAAGCGCTGGCCAGCCACCAGCTGCGGCCGCAACCAGGCCACGAAGCTGTCCAGCAGGGCGCCGCTGTCGCTGGCATAGAGCTGACGGTACTCCACCCGACTGCCGGGCTGCACCACGGCCGTGGCGGCAATATCGTCGTAGTGCATCAACACCCGGGGGCCCAGGCCGAGGAAGGAGCCGCCCTGATCCGGCTCGGTGCGGGCGGCCGCAACCACCGTGAATTCCGCCTCGCCCACCGCGACGCGGTCGCCAATGTCCACATCCAGCAGCGGAAACAGTCGCGAGTCCAGCCAGACAGTACCCGGTTCCGGGCCGCTGCTGGCTGTCAGCACGGTACCGAAAGCCGCTTCACTGTAGCGCAGTTCGCCGCGCAGCGGATAGCCGGGGCTGACCGCCTTGACCGACGCCAGCACCATCTCATCATCCCCGGCGTACACCATGGAGGGAAAAGTCAGAATCCGCGCGCTTCGCAGGCCCAGTCGCCCGGCTTCGCCGAGCCACTCGGCGGGCATTTCGCTGCCGCTGCGCACCACCCGGTCCGCGGCCAGAAAGCGATGACTCTCCTGCTCGAGGGCAGTCTGCAGACGAGTGGTGAAGGCGCTGATCCCCGATACCACCGCTACCGCCAGTACCAGGGCCGCGACCAGGACACCCAGCTCGCCACCGCGCCATTCCCGTGCCAACATGCGGGCCGCTGTCATGGACACGGGCTAGTCCGCCTCGACCAGGGCACCGGCATCCAGCCGGAACCGGTGCTGGCAGCGTACCGCCAGGGCATTATCGTGAGTCACCAGCACCAGCGTGGTCCCCTGCTCCCGGTTGAGTTCGAACAGCAGGTCGATAATGTGCTCGCCGGTGGTTGTGTCCAGGTTGCCGGTTGGCTCGTCGGCAAAGAGAATGGCTGGACTGTTGGCAAAGGCGCGGGCGATCGCCACCCGCTGCTGCTCGCCCCCGGACATCTGCCTGGGGTAGTGGTGCAGCCGCGGGCCCAGCCCCACTCGCTGAAGAAAATGTTCAGCCTGCTTGCGTGCGTCCCCCTGCCCCTGCAGCTCCAGCGGCAACATCACGTTTTCCAGTGCGGTCAGCGCCGGCAGCAGCTGGAAGGACTGGAACACGAAACCCACCGCCCGACCGCGAAACAGGGCGCGCTGGTCTTCGTCCAGAGCGCTGATATCGGTGTCGTTGATCACCACCCTGCCGCCACTGGACTCGTCCAGGCCGGCCAGCAATCCCAGCAGGGTGGACTTGCCGGAGCCCGAGGCGCCGATGATGGCGACCGACTCACCCGACTTGATTTCCAGTGTGATCCCTTTCAGTATCTCCAGCTCGCCCCCGGCCATGGGGACACGCTTCTGGAGATTTTCAGCTTTGATCATGCAGCGATTCCTTTTCGCACTGTTACGCAACTCTCTCAGTCTTGGATTGTGCTGCCTGCTGGCGCTGCCCGCGGCAGCAGGACAAACACGAACGCTGCTGGTGCTCGGGGATAGTATCAGCGCGGCCTATGGTATGTCTCTGGAGCAGGGCTGGGTAGCGTTGCTCGAGGCCCGCCTGCGGGACAGCCACCCGCATTACCAGGTGGTGAATGCCAGTATCAGCGGCGAGACCACCGGCGGTGGCCTGCGCCGCCTGCCCGACCTGCTGCAGCGACACGAGCCGTCCGTCGTACTGCTGGAACTTGGCGGCAATGACGGCCTGCGCGGCTACCCGCCGGCGAGCATCCGCGACAATCTCGCCGACATGAGCCGTCTGGCCCAGGAAGCTGGCGCAGAGGTCCTGCTGCTCGCCATGGAGATCCCCCCGAATTACGGTGCCCGCTATACCGAGGCTTTTCGCAACAGCTTCAGCGAGGCTGCCGCCCAGACCGGCGCCAGGGTCCTGCCCTTCATCCTCGACGGCATCGCCACCGACGCCAGCCTGATGCAGGAGGACGGCATCCATCCCACTGTCGAGGCCCAGCCGCTGTTGCTGGACAGACTGCTGCCCAGCCTGCTGGACGTACTGTGAGCGGGGCGGGCTCCGAGTGGGACCGCCTGCAGGCGGGCGATGCCGCGAGTATCTGGCACCCCTATGCCTCGGCAACGGACACGCCGGAGGTCTACCCCGTTGCCAGCGCCCGGGGTGTGCGCCTTACCCTGGCGGACGGACGCGAACTGATAGACGGCATGGCCTCCTGGTGGTGCGCCATCCACGGCTACAACCACCCGGTACTGAACCGGGCAGTGCAGAAACAGCTGCAGGCCATGTCCCACGTCATGTTCGGCGGCCTTACCCACGCTCCCGCGGTGCGCCTGGCGCAACTGCTGACCGACATCACTCCGCCGGGGCTGGAGCGGGTATTCTTCAGCGACTCGGGCTCGGTCGCCGTGGAGGTGGCCATGAAAATGGCCGTCCAGTACTGGTATTCCGTAGGCCAGCCGCGCAAGCAAAAACTGCTGGCCCTGCGCAGCGGCTACCACGGTGACACCTTCGGCGCCATGTCCCTGTGCGACCCGGTCACCGGCATGCACCACCTGTTTGGCGAGGCGCTGGCCCGGCAGCTTTTTGCCCCGGCGCCGGATGTGCCCTTTGGCCAGCCCTGCGACGAACAGGCCCTGGCTGCCATGGAAGAGCTGCTGGCCAACAACCACCAGGACCTGGCCGCGGTCATTGTGGAACCGGTGGTACAGGGTGCCGGTGGCATGCGCTTCTATTCGGCAGATTACCTGGTCCAGTTGCGCGGACTCTGCGACGCCTTTGACGTACTGCTGATTTTTGATGAAATCGCCACTGGCTTTGGTCGCACCGGCAAGCTCTTCGCACTGGAGCACGCCGGCATCGAGCCCGATATTCTCTGCCTGGGCAAGGCACTCACCGGCGGCTACATGACCCTGGCCGCCACCCTCTGCAATCGCCGTGTCAGCCACGGAATCAGCGAGGGCGAGGCGGGAGCCTTCATGCACGGCCCCACCTTCATGGGTAACCCGCTGGCCTGCGCCACCGCGGTGGCCAGCATTGAGCTGTTGCTTTCCCAACCCTGGCAACGCTGCGTGCAGCGCATCAGCCAGGGCCTGGAAACCGGTCTTGCGCCAGCCCGGGAGCTGCCGGGTGTTGCCGACGTGCGCACCCTGGGCGCTATTGGCGTTATCGAACTGCGGGAGCCGGTGGACATGAAGCAGATCCAGCCGCTGTTTGTGGAGCGCGGCGTGTGGATTCGCCCCTTCGGCAGGCTGGTGTACTGCATGCCCCCCTTCATCATGCAGGACGAGGACCTCGCAACACTGACCGCGGCCATGGTGGCCACGGTTGCCGAGGTCAGCTGAAAAACGGCTCCCGCGCGTTTCGACGACTCAGGGGGTGAACTGTCCCCGGGCCTGCAGGTCCGCTGCCACCTCCGGCGCCACTTCCCGCACCCGCGCCCACTGTTCGAGGGCGCCGGCGAAGCCGTTGGCCATCTCCCGGAAGCTGGCCAGCAGCTCGGCATCGCTGCTGTCGGCCGGCACTCCGCGAATGCCGCGGGGAGTGTGCAACTGGGCCAGGGCCTGCTGCACCTCTTCCTGAGCCCTTTGCAGATAGGCATTCCACGCTTCCGAGCCCAGGGAGCCGGTGTTCTGGCGCTGGTTTCCGATCATAGCCAGCTGATCAGCGTGGGTGCGGGCGAGTTCCGTGCGGTAGTCCAGCAACAGATCCTGGTCCGAGCGGGCAGCGATGCGGCGCGCGTCCTGGGCCAGATGCTGCAGGCGCGAGGCAGGATCAGAGGCGTCCTTGTAGTCGATGTGGTCAGTCAGATAGCGTGCGAACATGGAAATCCCGCCAGTGGCCGCAATCGGTTCGCGAATGCTGAAGCTGCGCGGCTCAACAGGCAGGTGCGGTACGCACCAGCCGTACTCCAGGGCCGTGGCGCGGTGGTGCATGGCTTCCACCATGGCGCCGAACAGCCGGTCCTCGCCGCGAAATGCGGGGAAATACGGGGGCAAAAGCGCGCTGTTGTCCAGCCCGGTCATCTGCGAAATGGATGCCATCTTGATCAATGTCGGGCGGGTGCTGCCCAGCCAGTTGCTGCGATTCTCGAGCAGCTGCGCCAGACCCTGTGGCACTGCCAGCAGGCGGGACAGGGAATCCGGCCCCAGCATCAGCACCCAGTGCGGGCTGGACGTCCCCGGGTCACCCCAGGAGCCGGTCTGGGTAATCAGGATCCGGGTCTGCGCCTCCAGCATGCTGACCAGGCCCGCGTTCACCCCCTCCAGCTGGGCTGCCTCGAGTCCTTGGGGGCAGAAAGTGGCAACAGCCCGGCCAACGGTACTGCCCAGGAGGCTGGCGTGGCCGCTGAGCGGATCGAAATCCGCCGGAACTGCCGCCCGCATCAGGGCCTCCCTGTCGCTGGCGAACGCCGCCTGGCGCAGGGCACCACCGGCGATGCCCAATCCACCCTCGCTGACCGGCGGCAGCAGCGCCTGGCACAGGACATCGTCGTCCATGACGATCGCCCGGTAGCCAACTGACAGCAGCAGGCACAGGGTGCGGGCGCGCCCGTAGGTGCCAAAGCCGGACCAGCGCTCACGGTCGAGCAGGAAATGCAGGCCGGCCTCCGCTGCCGGCAGCCGGCCGGCCAGCGCCTCCAGCAGGGCCCGCTGCGCCTCCTCACCGATGTACTGCATGTCCGTGGGACTGCGGGTGTTGAAGCTCGCCACCAGATCCCGGTTGGCAGCGCGTGCAGCGGGTTCACGGGAATCGTCAACCAGGAACAGTGCTTCGTGCCTGGACAGCTTGCCCTCCCGAAGCATGGAATCCAGCAGACGCTCGACGGCGGCAGGTCGATCGCAGGTGATGACAAAGACCCGCGTCGGCGGCAGGCTCTGTGCAGTTTCGCCCGCCAGGCGCGGGGCCAGTTCACCGGCCCGCAGCAGCATGCCCTCGGCCAGCAGATTCTCCAGCGCCTGGACCGCCAGCTCCGGCCGACCCTGCAGCTCGGGCCGCATGGCCGCCAGCTGTTGCGCGTGATCCGCTATCGTGCGGAAGGTCGTGCAGGCCTTTAGGCCCTCGACCACTTGCGGCGACATCATCAACTGGCGGCCGTTATGCCGATTGATCACCAGCACTGCGGCGCTGTTCACGGCAACCAGTTCGCAACCGCTGAAGGCAACCAGCTCCTGTGCCGAGACAGGGAGGGGCGGCGTGGGGGGTGAAGCGGTGGTCATGGGCATTTCGTCTGTGGCAATTTGAGAGGCGCGATTCTACCAGAGTGAGGGCACCGGGTGGCTGGTTAACGGCGCCTGTTGCGCGGATAGTGGACTATGTACAGCAACAGCCCCGGCGGCGCCCGCCACAATCGCGTATAATGCCGTCCACATTCAGAACCCCC
Source organism: Haliea sp. (assembly GCA_041583655.1). Lineage (GTDB taxonomy): Bacteria > Pseudomonadota > Gammaproteobacteria > Pseudomonadales > Halieaceae > Haliea. The sequence goes on from JBFHFJ010000051.1 coordinate 7,931, forward strand.
GCAGCCGTTTCAATGTCCAGCGCAACCCAGCCCAAGCCTGTCTTCTCCTATCGCAAGTACTGGGCGGAGTGCTTTGGCCCCGCTCCCGAACTGCCCATGTCCCGTGCGGAAATGGATGCCCTGGGCTGGGACAGTTGCGACATCATCATCGTCACCGGCGATGCCTATGTCGACCATCCCAGCTTCGGCATGGCGGTGGTCGGCAGAACCCTGGAGGCCCAGGGCTTCCGGGTCGGCATTATCGCCCAGCCCGACTGGACCAGTGCCGATGCCTTCAAGGTACTGGGCAAGCCCAACCTGTTCTTCGGCGTCGCCGCCGGCAACATGGACTCGATGATCAACCGCTACACGGCGGACAAGAAGCGTCGCAACGACGACGCCTACACCCCGGGCAACGTGGGCGGCAAACGCCCGGACCGGGCGGTCATCGTCTACAGCCAGCGGGTGCGCGAAGCCTACAAGGATGTACCGCTGATCATCGGCAGTATCGAGGCCAGCCTGCGCCGGATCGCCCACTACGACTACTGGAGCGACAAAGTGCGCCGCTCCATCCTGCTGGATGCCCGCGCCGACCTCCTCCTGTACGGCAATGCAGAGCGCGCCCTGGTCGATGTAGCCCATCGCCTCGCCGCCGGGGAGCCGGTGCACCAGATCCGCGACCTGCGCGGCACCGCCTATGTCTGCAAGCGGCTGCCGGAGAACTACAGGGTGATCGATTCCAGCCATCTGGACGTCATAGGCCCGGTGGAGGCGCCGATCAATCCCTACGTCGACACCCGCACCGAGGCCTGCGCCACCAGCAGCGAAGAGGCCGCCGCCGAGGTGGCCACCGTCCGCCTGCTGGACCGGCCGGTGGATGACGGTCCCGCGGTCATCCGCCTGCCCGCCTACGAGCAGGTGCGGGACGATGCGGCCCTTTATGCCCATGCCTCGCGCATCCTGCACAAGGAAACCAACCCGCATAACGCGCGGCCGCTGGTCCAGGCCCACGGCGACCGGGACGTGTGGCTGAACCCGCCACCGATACCGCTGGAAACCGATGAACTGGACCAGGTATTCGAGCTGCCCTACACCCGGCTCCCCCACTCCAGCTACGGCGATGCGCGCATCCCCGCCTATGAGATGATCCGCCATTCGGTCAATATCATGCGCGGCTGCTTTGGCGGCTGTACCTTCTGCTCCATCACCGAGCACGAGGGCCGTATCATCCAGAACCGCTCCGAGGACTCCATCATCCGCGAGGTAGAGCGCATCCGCGACACTTCCCCGGCGTTCACCGGGGTGATTTCCGACCTCGGCGGCCCTACCGCCAACATGTGGCGGGTCGCATGCAAGAGCAAGGCCATTGAAGCGGCCTGCCGCAAGCTCAGCTGCGTCTACCCCGGCATATGCAAGAACTTGAATACCGACCAGACCCCGCTGATCAGTCTTTACCGCCGCGCCCGCGCGGTGACCGGGGTCAAGAAGGTGCTGATCGCGTCCGGCCTGCGCTATGACCTGGCGGTGGAAACCCCGGAGTACGTGGAAGAACTGGTCAAGCACCACGTCGGCGGCTACCTGAAGATCGCTCCCGAGCACACCGAGGACGGCCCGCTGTCAAAGATGATGAAACCGGGCATGGGCAGCTACGACCGATTCAAGGCCATGTTCGAGAAATACTCAAAGGAGGCGGGCAAGCAGCAGTACCTGATCCCCTACTTCATCGCCGCCCACCCCGGCACCCGGGACGAGGACATGATGAACCTGGCCCTGTGGCTCAAGCGCAACAAGTTCCGCGCCGACCAGGTGCAGACCTTCTACCCCTCGCCCATGGCCACCGCCACTGCCATGTACCACACCGGCAAGAACCCGCTCAAGCGCGTGACCCGCGACAGCGAGACCATGCCCACCGTGCACAAACTGTCCCAGCGCCGCCTGCACAAGGCTTTCCTGCGCTACCACGACCCGGACAACTGGCCGGAACTGCGCACCGCGCTGAAGAAGATGGGGCGCGCGGACCTGATCGGCAATGGCAAGATGCATCTGGTGCCGCCGCGGCAACCTGCCAAGCGCCACGCCACCGTGCCGGCAGGCACCGGCACCTTTGCCACCCAGCACAACGGTTTGCCGCGCAACCCGGTCAAGCCCAGGTCGCGGGCACGCCGCTAGCTACGGTTCTCGGGCGCGGCGCCCTGCTCACTGCGCCCGCACTGTCTATACTGCCAGCATCGTCCCGGTTTGCTCCAGCAACAGGGCAGCAACGCCGTGCAGGAGGGTAAGACAGTGAACCAGATGGCAACCACAACCACGCACGAGACACCCGGCGCAGCACAGGTGCACGCCCTGCTGGCCAGGGCTGGCATCCGGGTCAACGGCGCCGCACCCTACGACATCCGGATTCATGATCCGGGCGTCTACCAGCGCCTGCTTGCAGACTGGTCGCTGGGACTGGGGGAGGCCTACATGGACGCGCAGTGGGACTGCCCCCGCCCGGACGAATTCTGTCATCGCCTGCTGCGCGCCGATCTTGAAGACCAGGTGCGGGGGCGCGCTCGCTGGGCCCTGGCACTGGCCACCCTGAGGGCCCGGCTGGTCAACCTGCAGGCTCCACAGCGTGCCTTCCAGGTTGCCGAGCAACACTACGACATCGGCAACGACGTCTTCACCGCCATGCTGGATTCACAGATGACCTACTCCTGCGGCTACTGGGAGCATGCCGACGACCTGGAGCAGGCCCAGGCCCACAAGCTCGACATGATCTGCCGCAAGCTGGAGCTGGCGCCGGGGGAGCGCCTGCTGGATGTGGGCTGCGGCTGGGGCAGTCTGGCGGCCTGGGCCGCACGGCACTACGGTGCCGTAGTCGTCGGCATCACCGTTTCCCGGGAGCAGCAGACGCTGGCCCAGACCCGCTGCCGGGACCTGCCGGTGGAGATACGGCTGCTGGATTACCGCGAACTGGAGGGCAGGTTCGACAAGATCGCCTCCGTGGGCATGTTCGAACACGTCGGCCCACGCAACTACCGGACCTACTTCCAGACCCTGTCCCGCCTGCTGCGCGACGAGGGACTGTTACTGCTGCACACCATCGGCAGCCATGTCACCACTGCACGCACCGAACCGTGGATCCAGAAATACATCTTTCCCAACGGGAAACTGCCGTCGGCCGAGGAAATCACCAGGGCAATGCAGGACCTGTTCCTGCTCGAGGACTGGCACAACTTCGGGCCGGACTACGACCGCACCCTGATGGCCTGGCTGCACCGGTTCGATGCCGCCTGGCCACGACTCGCATCCGGCTACGACGAGCGCTTCCGGCGCATGTGGCGCTACTACCTGTGCAGCTGTGCAGGGTTTTTCCGCAGCCGCAAGGGGCAGCTTTGGCAGCTCGTCCTGAGCAAGCGCGGGCGCGGCGCGCCCTACCGGTCCTGGCGTCCAGCGCCGACCTAGACCGCTACCGGCGTGCTATGCTGCGCCCCCGGAAGACAGGGCCAAAGGCCCGGAGTATCGCGTGACCACAGCTTTCCACTCTCTCGACCTCAACGCGGACCTGCTGGCGAATCTGGCCACGCTGGACTACCACAGCATGACCCCGATCCAGGCCCGCAGCCTGCCACCCATACTGGCCGGCAGGGATGTGATCGGCCAGGGCAAGACCGGCTCCGGCAAGACTGCCGCCTTCGGCCTGGGACTGCTGCAGAAACTGGACGTCAAACGTTTCGCGGTCCAGGCGCTGGTCCTGTGCCCCACGCGGGAGCTCGCAGACCAGGTGGCGAAGGAAATTCGCCGCCTCGGGCGCGGCATCCACAATATCAAGGTGCTGACCCTGTGCGGCGGCATGCCCCTGGGGCCGCAGATTGGCTCCCTCGAGCACGGCGCGCATATCATCGTTGGCACTCCCGGGCGCATTGAGGAGCACCTTGGCAAGGGTTCACTGAAGCTGGACACGGTCTCCACCCTGGTGCTGGACGAGGCCGACCGCATGCTGGACATGGGCTTCCAGCCCTCCCTGGATGCCATCCTCGAGCACGTACCCAGCCAGCGCCAGACCCTGCTGTTCAGCGCCACCTTTCCGCCCGGTATTGAAGCCATCGCACAGCGGGTAATGCAGTCACCCGAACGGGTACAGGTGGAATCCACACACGACAGCAGCACCATTGCCCAGGTGTTTCACCAGGTGGAAGACAGCGAACGTTTAACCGCCCTGCGCCTGCTGCTGCTGCAGCAGCGGCCGGATTCCGCGGTGGTATTCTGCAACACCAGGATTGAATGCGCCGAGGTTGCCAGGGAGCTGGCCCGCCACGGCTTCAGCGTTCAGGCCCTGCACGGTGACCTGGAGCAGCGCGACCGGGACCGCACCCTGGTGCAGTTCGCCAACAAGAGTATTTCAGTGCTGGTCGCCACGGACGTGGCGGCGCGGGGCCTGGACATCGACGCCCTGGACGCGGTCATCAACTATCACATCCCCCGCGACCTGGACGTGTACGTGCACCGTATCGGCCGCACCGGGCGGGCCGGCAGCAGCGGCCTGGCCTGTACCCTGTTCAGCGACAAGGAGCGCCACAAACTGGCGAAACTGGAAGCGCTGCTGGAACAGCCGATTGAGCCCGCAGCCCTGCCGCCGCAAAGCCTGCTGAAAACCCCCGGCTACAAGCCGCCGATGGTGAGCCTGGAGATCGCTGCCGGCAAGAAGCAGAAGCTGCGTCCCGGCGACATCCTCGGCGCCCTCACCGGCGACAGCGGCATCGACGGCAAGCAGGTCGGCAAGATCACACTCTACGACAACTGGTCCTGCGTGGCGGTGCGCCGCGGCGAGGTGGACACGGCGCTGGAAAAGCTGGCGCGGGGCAAGGTGAAGGGGCGCAGCTTCCGCGTGCGGATCCTGGAATAGCACCCGGCGGCCAGGGGCGGCCTTGCTGCGACCGACTGAGTATCCCCCAGCGCCTTTGAGTGCTGCCGGCAAACTACTTGCCTTGGCGCGAAGACCAGTGAATGGCACGAATCTCCCATCCTGACGCTGTGCGTGTCAGGACCATCAACTCCGCGCCGACCAGGTTCAGGGGCCGGGACTGATAGGTTCCCCGGGTAATACTGGTCGAGCTCGCCCAGGCCACATCGCCGACGATGGTAACCTCGGGCTGGCCGCGGGTACCCGCCACGGCCTGGGCGAATTTGATATCCTCGAGCAGATGATGCCCAAGGTACTCCTCCAGCGTTTCTTTCCCGCCGCTCTCCAGCACGACAGCGTCCGGCGCCAGCAGGCTTGCTGCGGCTTCCGTGTCCCCGGATTCAAGGGCCGCGTGAAAGCTCTGCACAGTCGCTGCAACGGTCGCAGCCTCGCTCCCGACATCCCCGGCACTGGCGCCCTGGCATAGCGCTGCCAGGAGGATGGCAACGCTGGATATACACTTGCTTGTCATGGTTTCTGATTCCTGCAGTTGAGGGTACGGATTCAAGCGAGCCTGCTCCGGCCGTTACAAGTTCCGGTGAACTGGCTCGCTACTGGACACAGGCCTCGACTCCCCTCCTGGTCACCAGCCGGAATTCGACCCTGCCGGGGGAGACAGTGCGGCCATTGACGATCACGCGCGGCAGGAGCAGCTGCACGTTCTCGGCGGAGCTGATCGGGAACTCTACATTCGAACTGAAAAGATCGCTGCGCGCATGCGGCTGGTCGTCGACCGGCAGCTCTGCATTGCGGTGAGCATCCAGAACGGCGTTGGGCGCGAGGTACTCATAATGACCAGGCTGACCACTGCGACCGTGTACGGCCACCTTGAACTCCTGCAGGTGCGCCGTGGCGGCCCCGGCAGCTGTTTCCAGCACCAGCGCCGTTTCCGCAAACTGCACAGACTGGCCCGGCGCGAGCGGAATCTGCAGGTACAGGATGGTCGCCTGGAGACCGCCCGGCGCCATGCCCAGCGAAATCGACACGGTATCGTCCAGGGGAATGACGGCAGAACCGTGCGGCACCCAGCCACAGGTAAGGCCCTCGCGCAGATACGCGGTATCAACCGGGATATAGAAGGTCCTGTGCACCACGCCACAGCCGCCAAGCACCAGGACCGCCAGCGCGCCACCCCACAGTGTTCCGCGCCAGACAACACGCCGCAGCCCGGCCCTGTCTGCCTGCGTACCCCCGGGTCGAATTCCGCTCAAGCAGCCCCACCGGGCTGGCGCTTCGCGCAGCCGCAAGGGGCCGGCCTGCCAATACACCTTGCGGGGCGGCAGCGCTGGCGGCGACCTGCCCGGCACTTCCCGATTGCGCAGGAGTCAAGCAAACACGCGACTGCTCCCCTGATCGAATCCATTGCACTTCTCCCGGTACCGGATGGCAGGAATTCCGCCACGCTACCACCTTCGCATGAGATCCGGAAGATGGCCCGCCACCCCGCCGACCGGGCCTGATGGATACCGGAGGGACCCCACCAGCTGTTCCCCGTTGGGTGGTGGGCTCACCGGGACATGGTCGAGTCCACCGGACACCAGTGGCATGTGTTTTCTGCTGGACGTACAGAACCCAATCGTCTAGTTTTACCCCACCGCACGTTTGTGCCGGCTTGTTATCATAAACAGGAGAATTCCCATGTCCCTGAAAGGAAGTCAAACCGAACAGAACCTGAAAGACGCGTTTGCCGGCGAATCCCAGGCCAACCGTCGCTACCTGTACTTTGCTGCCAAGGCTGATGTGGAAGGTTACAACGATGTGGCCGCTGTTTTCCGCTCCACCGCCGAAGGCGAGACCGGTCACGCCCACGGCCACCTGGAGTACCTGGAGGAAACCGGTGACCCGGCGACCGGCCTGCCAATCGGTGCTACCGCCGACAACCTGAAGGCGGCAATTGCCGGCGAGACCCACGAATACACTGACATGTACCCGGGTATGGCAAAAACCGCCCGCGACGAAGGCTTCGACGAGATCGCCGACTGGATGGAAACCCTGGCCAAGGCGGAGCGCAGCCACGCCAATCGTTTCCAGAAGGCTCTGGACAGCCTCGACGACTGATTCCTGGGGCCAATTCCGCGGGCTCCGGCCCGCGGCACCATGCAGTACCCGAAACGGGTTCGTACTTCCCTGCGAGCCCGTTTTTTTACCTGTCGACCCAGTGGATGAGGACGTTGCCGTGAGAGAAGGAAGCCTGGAAGCACCCACCCGTCACCCCGTCGAATGGCGCACGGACGATTTCTGGGACCAGAACAAACTGGACGCTGAACTGGAGCGCGTCTACGACATCTGCCACGGCTGCCGTCGCTGTGTCAGCCTCTGTGACAGCTTTCCCACCCTGTTCGACCTGGTGGAC
>JBFHFJ010000052.1:0-15109 GCA_041583655.1 Haliea sp.
AGGCATTGATCCACGGCTCCTGCTTCATGGCCCCCTTTGGGGTCATGGCGCCCGCTTCCATGCTGGTGTGGATCTCATCGCCGGTGCGGTCCAGGAACCCGGTGTTGATAAAGACCACGCGCTCCCGCGCGCGCTCGATGCAGGCCTTGAGGTTGACCGTGGTGCGCCGCTCCTCGTCCATGATGCCCAGTTTGATGGTGTTGCGCTCCAGCCCCAGGGCGTCCTCGATGCGGTCGAATAGCTCACAGGTAAAGCCCACTTCCTCCGGGCCGTGCATTTTCGGCTTCACGATATAGATGCTGCCGCGGCGGGAGTTGCGCAGTGGGCCGGCGCCGCGCAGGTCGTGGAGGGAGATCATGGCGGTGAACATGCCGTCCATGATGCCCTCGGGAATCTCGTTGCCGTCGGCGTCGAGGATGGCATCACTGCTCATCAGGTGGCCGACGTTGCGCACGAACATCAGGCTGCGACCGGGGAGCACCAGCTCGGAGCCGTCACTGCCGGTGAATACCCGGTCCGGGTTCAGGCGCCGGGTGAGGGTGTCGCTGCCCTTGCGGAAGGAGTCCTCGAGGTCGCCGCGCATCAGCCCCAGCCAGTTGCGGTAGACCAGCACCTTGTCCTCGGCGTCAACCGCGGCGATGGAGTCCTCGCAATCCTGGATGGTGGTCAGGGCCGCCTCCAGTACCAGGTCCTTGACGCCCGCTGCATCGGTGGCGCCGATGGGGCTGAGGGGGTCGATCTGGATATCAATGTGCAGGCCGTTGTGACACAGCAGGATATTGCTGGGTGCGTTGCGTTCGCCGCGATATCCGCGGAACTGGCTCTGGTCCGCCAGGGAGGTGATCTGCCCGGCCTGCAGTACCACCTGCAGGCTGCCGTTGACCACAGTGTAGGCCCGGGCCTGGCTGTGGTCGCCGGTGGACAGCGGGCAGTGCCGGTTGAGGAAATCCCTCGCCCAGGCGATCACCTTCGCCCCGCGCACCGGGTTGTAGCCGCCGGCGCGGCCGGCGCCGTCGTCCTCGGGAATCACATCGGTGCCGTAGAGCGCATCGTAAAGACTGCCCCAGCGCGCATTCGCGGCGTTGAGTGCATAGCGGGCGTTCATCACCGGCACCACCAGTTGGGGGCCGGCGAGGGTGGCGATTTCCTCGTCCACGTTCCCGGTGCTGATCGTGAAATCCTCCGGTTCCGGCAGCAGGTAGCCGATCTCCTGGAGAAAAGACTTGTAGGCTGCCCGGTCGTATCCCGGGCCGGGGTTGGCGCGATGCCAGGCGTCCACCTGCGCCTGGATAGCATCGCGGCGGGCGAGCAGTGCGCGGTTGCGGGGCGCGAGGTCGCGGACAATCGCATCCAGGCCGGCCCAGAATTGCGCCGCGGACACCCCTGTGCCGGGGGCGATGTCCCGCTCCAGCAGTGTGTGCAATGCGGTGGCAATCTGCAGGCCACCTTCGGTGATGCGGTCAGTCATGCTCTGTCCTCATGTTCTGGTGGAGGCTCACTAGGCCTCGCGCTAACCTGAACCGGTAGTCTACGGGCAGGCCGGCAGATTTAGCTAATTTATCGTTTTTATCGCGGCCATTCTGCCGGCGAATTCCGGCCTCTTCACGGCAGCGGCGGTTTCTGGTCCAGTTCCCGCGCCGTATCCGCGATCAGCTTGCGCAGCCAGCGATTCGCCGGGTTGTGCTGCAGCAGCGGGCTCCAGGCCATTTTCAGTTCCAGGGGCGGGATCGCCAGCGGTGGCTCTCGCAGGACCACCCGCGGATTGTTGCGCTTGAGCAGGGCGGCCCGGGTGGGCAGGGTGACGATCAGGTCATTCTGCTCCGCCAGGGTCATGGCGGCCTGGTAGTGGCGGGTGAAAACGCGGATCTGGCGCTTCTTGCCGATCTTCGCCAGCGCCGCGTCCACCCAGCCCAGGCGCTGGACATCGTCCGGGTCCACGCCAACCCCGACGCCCATGCCGGTCTTGCTCACCCAGATGTGCTTGGCCTGCAGGTAGTTTTCCAGGGTGAAATCCTCCAGGACCGGGTTCTCCGGGCTCAGCAGGCAGGAAAAGCTGTCGTTCCACAGGTGGATCTGGTGGAAAGACTGGGGCATGGAATCGAAACGGTTGATCACCATGTCCACCTTGCCCCGCTCGACATCGAGGAAGCTGACGTCCGAGGGCGTCATGATGTCCAGGGTGAGGCCCGGCGCCAGCAGCCGCAGTTTGCCCAGCACCGCAGGGAGCAGGGTGGACTCGGCGTAGTCGCTGGCCATGATGCGGAAGACCCGCGATGCCTGGTCTGGCTCGAACGCGGTGCGGGGTTGCACAGCCTGCTCGATATTCATCAGCACGTCCCGCACCAGGGGCTCCAGCTCCAGGGCGCGCTCGGTGGGGGTCATGCCATCGGAAGTGCGCACCAGCAACGGGTCGTCGAACAGGGTGCGCAACCTGCGCAGGCCGTTGCTCATGGCGGGCTGGGACAGATTCAATTGATGCGCGGCCTGGGTGACGTTGCGCTCCCGCAGGAGGGCATCGAGGTAGACCAGGAGATTGAGATCGATGCGGTTGAGTTTCACGGGCTGCGCCTATTCACGGAGCAAATGGTGAGGATGAGGGGTATAGATTGGGCAAATTATACGCGGGTGGCTAAGATTTCCAAGCCAGTGGGACCCGATTGGGGTCCATAGCTCGCTATAATGCCCCTCCTTTGCACCGGAAGATAAGGACGACAGCCTGATGAGCAGTTATCGCGCCCCCATTGAAGACATGACCTTCCTGATCGAGGAACTGCTCGATGTGGGCGGCACGCTGGGCAAGCTGCCCGCGTTCGCCGAGCTCGGCCTGGGCCCGGAACTCACGGGCGCCCTGCTGGATGAGGGCGCCAAGTTTGCCGGGGGCGTCCTGGCGCCCCTGCGCCGGGTGGGAGACGAGCAGCCCGCGACCTGCAGCGACGGCGCCATCACCCTCAGCCCCGGCTATGCGGATGCCCTGCGGCAACTGGGTGCCGGCGGCTGGATGGGCATTGCCTCGGACCCCGAGTACGGCGGCCAGGGCTTGCCGGAGTTGTATGCCACCGCCGCCTGTGAAATGTGGAACAGCGCCAACCTGGCGTTCGGCCTGGCGCCCATGCTCAGCAGCGGTGCCGCGCTCGCTATTCACGCCCACGGCAGCGAGGAGCAGAAACAGCGGTATCTGCCGAAAATGCACTCGGGTGAATGGGCCGGCACCATGAACCTGACCGAGTCCGGCGCCGGCTCCGACCTCGGGGTGATGAAAACCCGCGCCATCCCCGAGGGCGACCACTACCGCATCCACGGGCAGAAGATCTACATTACCTGGGGCGACCACGACGCCACCGAAAACATCATCCACCTGGTGCTGGCCAAGCTCCCGGATGCCCCCGAGGGCAGCCGCGGCATTTCCCTGTTCCTGGTCCCCAAGTTCCTGGTCAACGCCGATGGCAGCCTCGGCGAGCGCAATGATGTCTACCCGGTCTCGACTGAACACAAGCTCGGAATCCACGGCAGTCCCACCTGCGTGATGGCCTTTGGTGACGGCGAGGGCGCGGTCGGCTACCTGATCGGCGAGGAAAATCACGGCCTCGCGTGCATGTTTACCATGATGAACGAGGCCCGCCTCAAGGTGGGTGTGCAGGGCCTGGCCGCGGCCGAGGGGGCGTACCAGAAGGCGGTCGCCTATGCCCGCGAGCGGGTCCAGGGCGGCGTGGCCATCATCGAGCATGCGGATGTGCGGCGCATGCTGCTGACCATGAAATCCCTCATCGAGGCCATGCGCGCCTTCGTCTACACCGAAGCGGTGACCATGGACCTGGCCCACCGCGGGCCGGAGGAAGACCGTGCCCGTCAACAGTTCCGCATCGACCTGATGATCCCGGTGATCAAGGGCTGGCTGACGGAAGTGGGGCAGGAGCTGACCTCGCTGGGCGTGCAGGTGCACGGGGGGATGGGCTACGTGGAGGAAACCGGCGCTGCCCAGTACCTGAGGGACGTGCGCATCACCTCAATCTACGAGGGCACCAACGGCATCCAGGCGGCGGACCTGGTCAGCCGCAAGCTGGGCCGCGACCAGGGCGGCGCCATGCGCGATGCCCTGGAGCAGGTGGCGACAACCGTGGCGGCGCTGAAAAGCCACCAGGCGGGGGATTTGCAGCAGATCGGCGCCGGTCTGGCGCGTGCCCTCGCCGGGGCCGAGGAGGCAACCGGGCAGGTTCTGGAGGCGCTGCAGGCGGATCCTGCCGTTGCACTCGGGGGCTCCTTCGATTACCTCATGCAGTGCGGCTACCTGTTCGGCGGCTGGCATCTGGCGCGCTCGGCGCTGCTGGCCAGTGACCGTCTTGCGGCGGGCGAGGACAACGACTTCTACCGCAGCAAGATAGCCACAGCCCGGTTCTACGCCGAGCAGATCCTGCCGCGCTGTGCCGCCCACGGTGGCGCGATTGCCAGCGCATCGGGTGCCCTGAGCAACTACCCGGTCGACTGGCTGTAGGGGCGCGTGATGACGGACATATCCACTCCCGACCTCACTGATGCAGCGCCGGAGGCCGCGGTCCTCGAGCTGCAATTCCGCAACTTTGGCGCCCACCCGCGGTTTTCCGGCCGGGTGGTGACCATCAAGTGCCACGAGGACAACTCCCTGGTCAAGCAGTGTGTCGGTGAGCCCGGCGAGGGCAGGGTGATAGTGGTCGACGGTGGCGGTTCCCTGCGCCGCGCCCTGCTTGGCGACATGCTGGCGGAGGAAGCCGCGCGCAACGGCTGGGCCGGGCTGGTCATCAACGGGGCGGTCAGGGACGTGGATGAGATCGCCGCGACCGCGCTGGGGGTCAAGGCCCTGGGCGCCACCCCGCTGAAAACCGAGAAACGGAACGAGGGGCAGCGCGACATTGTGCTGCAGATCGGCGGCGCCCGTATCTCACCGGGAGACTACCTCTATGCCGACAACAATGGGGTGATCGTCAGCGCGCGGGCATTGCTCTAGCTGTTGTTCAGGGCGCGCGCTCAGTCCAGCAGGCGCAGGGAGAGGTCCAGCGCCTTGCAGTCCTTGGTCAGGGCGCCAATCGAGATGTAATCGACCCCGGTTTCCGCGACCGCCCGCAGGTTGTCGCTGGTGATATTGCCGGAGGCCTCCAGCTCCAGCCTTCCCGCCACCAGCGCCACTGCCTGGCGCATGTCCTGCAGACTGAAGTTGTCCAGCATCACCCGGTCCGCGCCGGCCGCCACCGCCTGCTGTAATTCCTCCAGGGTCTCCACCTCGACCTCCACCGGCTTGCCCGGCGCCTGGGTCCGGGCCTGGCTCACCGCGGCCGCGATACCGCCACAGGCGCTGATGTGGTTCTCCTTGATGAGGAAGGCGTCGTACAGGCCTATCCGGTGGTTGTGGCAACCGCCGCAGCGCACGGCGTATTTCTGCGCCTTGCGCAGTCCGGGGATGGTTTTCCGGGTATCCAGCAGGCGCACACCGGTGCCCGCCACCATCGCGGCATAGTGGGCACAGCGGGTTGCTGTACCGGACAGCAGCTGCAGGAAGTTGAGAGCGGCGCGCTCGGCGGTGAGCAGGGAGCGCGCAGGGCCCCGGGCGGTGAACAGGGTGGCGTTGGCCTGGATAGACGCGCCGTCCTCGGCCTGCCAGTCCACGGTGACGCTCGGGTCCACCTGGTGAAAGACGGCGTCCACCCAGGCGCGCCCGCAGAGGATACCGTCCTCGCGGGTGATGACCCTGGCGGTGGCGAGGGTCTCCTGCGGAATCAGGGCTGCGGTGATGTCGCCGCTGCCGATGTCCTCCGCCAGTGCGGCGCGCACATTGTCCTGGATGTCAGTGTCGGTAAGTGCGGGCATGGGGCAGCGTCCTGTTGGTTGGGGCCGGCAAGGAGGGCGCAGATTGTACCAGCAGTACCGGTCTGCGTTGAGCCCCCGGCACAGCTCGACTATGATGGCCTGAAAGCGACGGGCAAGCCATGCACTACACACTCCACAGAGGCTGGGTTCAACAGGCGCGGCAAGTGCCGTCCCCGAATTTCGGCCCGCGGCCCGCGGGAGCCGTCCCCGAGCTGATCGTCATCCATAACATTTCCCTTCCCCCTGACTGTTTCGGCGGCGACGAGGTGGAGCGGCTGTTTACCAACTGCCTGGACTGGGATGCCCACCCCTATTTTGCGCAGATTCGCGGGCTGCAGGTATCGGCGCATTTCCTGGTGCGCCGCTGCGGCGAGCTGGTACAGTTTGTCGCGGCCGACGAACGCGCCTGGCACGCGGGCCTGTCGTGCTGGCGCGGTCGAGACAATTGCAATGATTTCAGTATCGGGATCGAGCTGGAGGGCAGCGATGAGCTGCCCTACACGGATGCGCAGTACCGGACCCTGGCGGCGTTGACCCGGTCCCTGTTCGCACATTACCCAATACTCAACCGGGAGCGTCTGGTGGGCCACGTGGATATCGCGCCCGGGCGCAAGACGGACCCCGGCCCCGCCTTCGACTGGCCGCGCTATCGAGCCAGCCTCGCCGCTACAGGAGAGCATGCATGAATTTTCTCGCGTTTATCGTGGCCCTCGCCCTGCGCCAGTTGTGGGGTGCCGAGGCCTGGTTGCACCGGGACCGGTGGTGGCGGGACTGGCTCGATCGCGCCAACGGCTTCAACCTGCCGCCCTGGCTGCAGCTGGCGTTGACAGTTGGCTTGCCGCTGCTGCTCGCGCTGCTGCTGCTGGATCTGCTGCGGCCCCTGTTGTTCGGTCTGCCCTGGATTGGCGCAGCTGCGCTGGTGCTGCTGTACGCCTTCGGCCGCGGCGACTTCCACGCCCGGATTGCGCGTTACCGTGACTATTGCGAGCGGGGCAATCGCGAGGGAGCCTGGCTGTATCTGCGCGAGGAACTGCATGCCGGTGACCCGGGCGAGGTGGATCCCGGACTTGAGCCCGAGCAATTGCATCAGCATCTCCAGGCCAGTCTTTACTACGACGGCTTCCAGCGCTGGTTTGCGGTTGTCTTCTGGTTTGTGCTGCTCGGGCCGGTGGCGGCCCTCGGGTATCGCCTGCTGCAGCTGTACCGCGATGCGTCGGGAGACGAGGGGCCGGCGCCGGTGCTGCTGTTCCTGCTTGACTGGTTGCCGGTGCGCCTGCTGTTGGCGACCTTTGCCATCGCCGGCGACTTTGTGCGCAGCCGCGACGAGCTGGTGGCGGCTTTGCTGGACCCTTGGGCTGACAGCCCGACCCTGTTGCTGGCCGTCGGCAGTGCAGCGGCTGGCACCTCCCGCGGTGAAGACGTTTCCGGTCAGGCCGCGGCGGACGTGACGGCGCTGGCCGGCCTGCTTGCTCGCAGCGGCGTGGTCTGGGTGGTGGTGATCGCGGTGCTGGCGATTCTTGCCTGATCGGGCCGCGCTGGCGCGGTACGGATCGACGTCTGATACGACCAAATCAGGCAGGTTGGGCACAGCCCTGCTAGACTTCGTGTAAAGAACGGTTGCCAAATGCAGTACAGGTTTGCCTATGCCGGAAGATTCCCGCACGGACGCGACCCTGCCTTCGGTGTTTGCCCGGCTCCCTGTGAACCAGGCCTGCATCGCCCGGGTAGTGACCATTGTCTTTCATCCCGATTCCCGCCGTATAGGCGAACGCTGGCTGGTTCCCGAGCATACCCGCAGGGTCCTGACGCTGGGTCGCCAGCAGCCGCTGTTCAGCCGGACCAACGCCGCCGAGGCCCGGCCGCTGGATGACCCCCACGTCAGCCGCCGGGCACTTTCTCTGTCCTTCACAGCGGCGGGAGTAACCATTGAGCCGCATCCGGCCACCTGCCGCTGTCGCGTCGACGGCAGCTGGGTAAACTCTGCCCAGACCCTGGATCGCGCCGCCCTGCGCCGGGGCATTGCCCTGCAGCTGGCGCACAGCGTCGTGCTCCTGTTGCGCGAGCAGACACTGCCCCGGGAGCTGCATGCGTGCGCACCGCTGGCGGAGAGGGGGGATGCGCTATGCGGTAGCAGCTTTTACATGCAAACCCTGCGGCGACGGATTGCCAGCGTGGCGGACAGCGGCCTCGATGTGCTGATTCGCGGGGAGACCGGCAGCGGCAAGGAACTGGTGGCGCGCGCCCTGCACGACCAGAGCGCGCGTCGCTCGGGACCGCTGGTGGCGGTGAATATGGCGGCGATTCCCTCGGGGGTTGCGCCCGCGGCCCTGTTTGGCAGCGTGCGCGGCGCGTTCACGGGGGCTGATCGCAACAGTCACGGCTATTTCCAGCAGGCCAGGGGCGGCAGTCTGTTCCTCGATGAGATTGGCGATACGCCGGAAGAGGTCCAGGCCCAGTTGCTGCGCGCCCTGCAGGAGCGCGAAGTACAGCCTGTGGGGGGCAAGCTGGAGAGTGTCGACGTGCGGGTGATCTCCGCCACTGACGCAGACCTGGACGGGCCAGGCAGCAACTTCCGTGCGGCCCTGCGCCATCGGCTCTGCAGCACCGAGGTGCAGGTGGCGCCGCTGCGGGCGCACCCCGAGGACATCGGCGAACTGCTCTGCCACTTCATCAACCGGGCCTGTGCCGAGACGGGGCGCCCGTCTTTGCTGCCGGAGGCAGGCGCGGACGAATTGCGGGTTGCCGAGTGGGCGGAACTGTTCCATCTCTGCCTGCGCCACGAATGGCCCGGCAATGTGCGTGAGCTGGCCAATTGCGCCCGGCAGATCGTCCTCGACAGCGATGCCGGGATCCAGCCACCGGCAGTCCTGTTGCGACAATCGGCGGCGGTGGCCGAGGGGTATGTCCAGGCCGGGGAGCAGAGGCCGGTGCAGCTTGGCGATGATGCCCTGCGGGCGCTGCTGGAACAGGAGCGTTACGAGGTCACCGCGGCCGCGCGCCGTGCGGGGATGAGTCGGCAGGCGCTGTACCGGCGCCTGCCCGAACTCGGCCTGCGGCTGGCGTCCCAGGTGCCCGAGGCCGAACTGCAGCGGGCCCTGGGCGACAGCGGTGGCGACATCAGGGCGGCGGCCATGCTGCTGCGGGTATCCGCGATTGCCTTGCGCAGTCGCCTGCGCATCCGGTCCCATGCCCAGGATGGGGGCTGTCCGGCGTGAGTGTTGAAGAGAGGATCGGTCCCTACCGCATTCTGCGACTGATCCGGCGCGGCGGGCAGGGCTCGGTGTTCCTGGGCTTTGACGACCGCCTGAACCGGCTGATAGCCGCCAAGCTGTATCCCCTGCCCGCGGACCCGGCGCGCAGCAAGGAGGTGTTGCGTGAGGCACAGCTGGTGGCCGGTCTGGACAGCCCGCGGGTGGTAAAGATCCACGACGTGATCGTCGGCGATACCCACCTGGCGATGATCATGGAGTATGTGCCCGGTTGCGACCTCGCGGAGCTGCTGGATCAGTGCGACCTTTCCCTGGACAGTATCCTCACGGTCGCGACCGATGTCGCAGCGGCCATTGCCCTGGCGCGACAACAGCGTATCGTCCATGGCGATCTCAAGCCGAGCAACGTGCTGGTAACCACGGACGGCCGGGTCAAGCTCACGGATTTCGGCATCGCCCAGGCGCAGGGAAGCGCCCACAGTCGCCGCGGTAGTCCCTCCTGCCTGTCGCCGGAGCAGCTGCAGGGCAAGCCGCTGGATGTCCGCTCGGACCTTTTCGCGCTGGGCTGCCTGTTGTTCCGCATGATCGCCGGCAAACATCCCTTTCTGCGCGATGGTGCTGTGGACCCCGCGGCCCTGCTGGGAGATACGCCAGCTCTGCCCGCAACACTCGCGGACGGCGCACCGGTGCCCTCGGCCCTGTCCGCCCTGGTGACGGACCTGTTGTCCGTGGATCCCGCCCACCGGCCGCAGAACACCCACGAGGTACGCCAGCGTCTGCACAGTATAGCCTCGGAGTTGCCGCGCAGTTTGCGCCTCCCGCTGGCGGAGGAGGCGCGGCCCGCGTTTCGCCAGGAGACGAGTGACGAGTTGCCCTTGCAGATCCCGGGCAGCCTGCGCCATCAGGGCCGCTCGCGCATGCCCTTGCCGCCGGGTCGTTGGTCGCTGTTTGGTCTTGGCCGCTATTGGGGCAGGCGAGGGTGGCTGGCGGCCACTGCTGTGGCCCTGCTTGCGCTGGTCGGTCTGCTGGCCACGGTCTGGCCCGCGAGTTACCGCGTCCATGTGCCGCTGCCGCAGATTGTCCTGGAGCCCGGGGTCGCCCTGCCCGCAGAGCGCGATACCGCCTGGCTGCTGGAACAGGTCAGGGATCTGGCGCTGCAAGCTGAGCCGGGACTGGTGTTCAGCGGCGAGGTACCCCCGTTTCGGTCCCGTACCCTGGACCGAAGCCTCGGCGCCCTGCGCAGGCCGCCGCCGCCGGAACAGCTGCGCATTGCCCTGCACTGCCAGCAAGCCTGGTGCGTCCTGGGCCTCGAGCGGGAACGCCAGGCCTGGCGCCGCTATCGCCAGACCCTGCTGCTGGCCGGCGCACCCGCGGCGCACTGGGAGCAGTTGATCGGCTTGACCGTGGCGGACTTGTTCGCCGCGGACGGCTGAGTCCGGGTTTCAGGTGGGTGCCCGGGCGGAGTCCAGCGCCTTCACCGCCTCCAGCAGGGTCGCGTTCCGGGGCGCATCGATACCCAGCCGCTGGCCCTGGGCCAGCAGGTAGCCGGTCAGGTACTCGATCTCGGTTGCGCGCCCCGCCAGCACATCCTGCAGCATCGACGAACGGTTGCTGGCGGTGGCGTGGATCACGGCCATGACCTGCGGGTGCAGGTCCCTCACCGCGCGCTCCTGGCCCGCGGCGCTGGCGACTGCGCGGATTTCGGCGCACAGCTCCCGGACCAGTGCCGCCAGCTCCGGCCTCTCTGCCAGGGCGCCGTTGGGACACCGGTAAAGGGCCGTGACCGGATTGATGGCGCAGTTGATGGCCAGCTTGCGCCAGAGCACGGTAGCGATATCGGCGCTCCACTCGCATGCTGCCGGCAGTTTCTGCCAGGTGGTGAACCAGTCCGGTGCAGTGGGCCGTCCCGGCTGGCCCACCAGGGTTTTGCCGAGGCCGGCGTGACAGATAATGCGTCGACCCTCGCGGAAGGCACCCTCTGTTGTGCTGCCGGCAAAGCAGTCCAGCTGAGGCCAGCGCGCCTTTACCTGCTCCTGATAGCCCAGTCCGTTGGCGAGCAGGAGCACCGTCGCGCCAGGCGTAAGCCGGTGGTCGATGGCGGCGACAGCGCTGACAATGTCATAGGCCTTGGTACACACCAGAAGGTGACTGATCGGGGCGGCGTCGCTGCTGGCGGATACGGCGAACCGGTGCCTGTGGAGCAGGTCATCCCGGCGCAGGGTGATGCAGGCGCTCCCCGCAATGAGATCGGGATCGCTGTCCCGCAGCAGCAGGGTACAGGGTGTGCCCGCGTCCTGCAGCAGGGTGGCGAACAGGCCGCCGATGGCCCCGGCGCCGAGAATGTGCCAGTGCTGCACTCGGGACTCAGGGCCGGACGGGGATTGCAAAGCGGCGCGGGCAGATTACCATGTGGCTCCTGAAATCAAGGGTAAACCGGAGCTTCGCACTATGCCATCTTTTGACGTTGTATCGGAAGTCGACTTGCATCATCTCACCAACGCGGTCGACCAGGTTTCCAGGATCATTGGCAACCGGTTCGATTTCAAGGGTGTGGACGCCGGCTTTGACCGCGAGGAGCGCACGGTGGCCCTGCATGCGGAAGCCGAGTTCCAGTTGGCGCAGATGGAAGACATGCTGCGCAGTGCCCTGATCAAGTGTGACATCAACCCCGAGGCCATGGAGTGTGGCGAGCCCTTCACCAGCGGCAAGCTGGTGCGGCAGAGTATCACCCTGCGCCACGGGCTGGACAGCCAGCAGTGCAAGACCATCGTCAAGACCCTCAAGGAGGCCAAGCTCAAGGTGCAGGCGCAGATCCAGGGCGACCAGGTGCGGGTGACCGGCAAGAAGCGCGATGACCTGCAGGACGCTATCGCACTGTTGCGGGAAAGTCCGGTCGGGCTGCCGTTGCAGTTCACCAATTTCCGCGACTGACCCACAGCGCCCCGGCGGTCAGGTGCAGGGCAGGGCCGCCAGGCGGGACTCCAGTTTCGCGCGCTTGTCCGCGAGGAAGTCGCTGGCGGGGGGTTCCGGCGCGAGCAGGTACCACAGCAGCTCCAGATAGCGGTAGGCGCATTCAAAGCCGAGCATTCGCCCCCTCTCGCCGGGCTCTGGTTCCCGGCCCAAGTAGGTGGTCAGGAGTGCATCGGCCGCAGTGTCGGGCCATTCGTCCCCGGCGGTTACCGCGGCCAGGTCGAACCAGATCGGCCCCATCGCGGCGTACTCCCAGTCCACGGCCCACAGCTGGTCGCCACAGCGCAGGCGATTGGCCCGCAGCAGATCGTTGTGACACAGGGCCATGGCTTCACTGCCTGTCGCCAGAGTCGGCAGCAGGTCGGCGACCCTGGCGGCCAGGGCGCTCAGCGACAGCCAGCTGTCCGGCTGGCTGTGGCGGAGACTGTGCTCACTGCAGCGGCAGCGTTCGCCGAGGTTCAGCCGGGCGTGCACCGGGGGCAGCTGATGGATGCGCCGCAGCAGCCGGGCAACGTCCGCCGGGTTGTCCTTTTCGTGATCGTCCGCGCCGAGGTAGTCGCAGACCAGCGCCCCCAGTTCGGGGTTGCAGTAGCGGGGAGCGGGGGCGATGCGCGCCCTGTGGGCCCGCTGCAGGATGCGCCACTCCAGCTGGCGGTTCAGCCCGTTGGCGGCAGGGTTGATGCCGTCCAGGCGGAGCACGAACTGCTGGTCACCTGCAGCTACCAGGAAGCTGTGATTGCTGAGGCCTCGCCCCAGCGGACGCAGTACCGTGGGCGCAGCGGGCAGTGGTGCCGCCAGCTGCCAGTGACGCCACTGCCCCAGCGCCTGTTCCAGCCTCAGGCTGACTGGTGCCGGTACTGTTGCAGCCATCTGCGGTAACCGAAAACCACGATGATGAGATAGATTGCGAACAGGCCCGCGGTCAGCAGCAGGCCGCGCTCCAGATAGAGATAGATCGAGACACTGTCGATGACCAGCCAGTACAGCCAGTTCTCGAGTATTTTGCGCGCCACCATCCAGGTAGTGAGGATGCTGCCCCAGGTGGTAAACGAATCCAGGTAGGGCAGGGCCGCGTCCGTGTGTCGGGCGAGCAGGAAGCCGCTGCCTGCGCTGATAACAAGGACGGCGGCAATGGCCAGCAGGTGCGTGCGCGGGGGCCAGGTCGCGATGGGCAGTGGCTGGCTGCTTGCGGCGGCAGCAGGCGGAGCCCGGTCGCCGCGAACCCCGTGACGCCATTGGTACCAGCCGTATACGGCCATGGCCAGGTAGTACACCTGCAGCGCCGACTCCATGAACAGGTTCACTTCCCGGAACAGCCACAGGAAGATGGCGGTACTGGCGAACGCTGCATACCAGCACCAGAGGCTCTCACGCACGGCCAGCAGCAGATAGGCAATGCCCAGCAGGACTGCCACCAACTCCCAGGCCGGGAGACTGGCGGCAGCCGCGGTCAGTTGCGCGAGCAGGTCGCTCACGGCGATCAATCGCGGATCGGCAGCAGGCCGGGAATGAACTTGCAGACCAGCACCTGCTTGCCAAACTGTGCATGGCTGGCGGCCAGCGCTTCGCGCACCAGGTCGAATACCTTTTCCGCTTCGCCGCTGATCTGGGTGCTCATGGCGTTGGTGACGAGCGTCAGTTCACAGCCGGCCGCCAGTCGTTCGATAAAGCCCTTGATCACGGGGATATAGTCTTCCTGCAGAGGGTACAGGCTCAGTTCGGCGGTGACGTGCATGGTCGTGGTCTCCGGGTTCAAAAGGTGTAGCTGGCGCTGACGCCCAGGCTGCGCGGCTCGCCATACTGGTAATAGGGCTCGACGATATAGCCCTTGCGGGGATCGTTGCCGAAGTCGCCGAAACCCCGGGTGGCATAGTCCTTGTCACCGAGATTGCGCCCCCAGAGCGCTATCTCCCAGTTTTCCTGCTGCCAGCCCAGGCGCATGTGCACCAGTTCATAGGCAGCGGAACGCAGGTTGTAGCGGTCGGAAAAATAGAAGCTGTCCCGGGCCTCCACATCCAGCCTCAGGTACAGTTGGCGGGTCAGCTCTACCCGCCCTCCCAGCGCGGCCTGGTAGCCCGGCGCGTGCGCCTGGTCGCGACCCGCCATGTCGGTACCATCGGGACTGGTATAGCGATCGAAGGTCGCGTCCAGCAGGCCGAGGTGGGCGTAGAGGCTCAGGCGCTCGCTGGCCAGCCAGTCCACTTCCAGTTCGAGGCCATAGTTGGTGCCGCGGGCGGCGTTGTTGGTGTAGTCGAGGAACGCGGTGCTGCCGTCATCGCGCGGCAGCACCAGGGAGCCCTTGACCTGCTGGTCTTTCCGATCCATGTAGAACAGGGCCAGACGTGTTTGCAGGGTGCCGTCCCGGTGGCTGGCCTTGTAGCCAGCCTCGTAATTGAGCAGGGTTTCCTCGTCGAAACCGCCCAGTGCCGCCAGTTGATTCTGCTGTGCGGGGTCGGCGGTGGTTTCGATGCTGGCAAGAATGCCGGCATTGACGCCGTTGCCGCGGTAACCCCTTGAAACACCGGCGTAGAACAGTGCGCCCGCTGGTCTCTGGTATTCGAGCACCAGGCGCGCGCCCCACAGGTCGCGGTCGCGGTTGTGGCTGACGCCGTTGCTGTCGCGGTAGTCGGTGCTGCGCTGTTCCAGGCGCAGGCCGGTGACCAGAGTGAGCGTATCGCTGAGGGCGGTGTCGACCTGGCCGAAAACGGCAGTGGTGTCGGTATCGTAGCTGCTGGAGAAATCCGCGGCCAGGTAGCTGTACTGGCGGAGCAGGTCCTCCCGGTCGGCCAGGTGGTAGATGCCGACCGCCCAGTCGCCGCGGCCGCCGAACACGCGTGAACGGTCGGTGGACAACAGGCGCAGCTGGGCGCTGTTACTGGCTCGCTCCCGCAGGTAGCGGTCGAACGAGCTGTATTCCAGTTCCGGTGCGATGCCGACGAAACTCCAGTCCTCGTCAAAGCTGTATTCGCTGTCGGAGTCGGCGGTGCTGAGGGTGGCTTCGATGTCCAGCGAGTCACGCTGGCCGGTCCACTGCAGGCTGGCCGCTGCGGTTTCCTGGCGGTCCCGCCCGGGTTCGTCGGAGAGTGTCCGGCGAT
>JBFHFJ010000053.1:0-15029 GCA_041583655.1 Haliea sp.
AGCTGCAAACCCCTGCCAAAGTGGACTCAGCCGGGGGAATTCTTGCCGGTCTCCACCGTGTCACCCTTTTCATCCGTGCGGGTAGCACCCCGGTAAGCATCCGCCAGGTGCCGCTTGTACATTTTCCCGTTGTCCAGCCGCGGCAGCTGGCGATGGAAATCCAGCGACCGCGGCAGCTTGATATGGGAGATGCGCTCGCGCAGCCATTCCATGATCTCGATAGCGACCTCATCGGTCGCATCTGCCCAGTTTACAGGCTGGATCACCGCCTTGACCTCTTCCCCGAACTCCTCGTTGGGGATGCCGAACACGGCGACATCCGCCACCTTCTCGTGGGTGATCAGCAGGTTCTCGATCTCCTGCGGGTAGATATTCACGCCGCCACTGATGATCATGAAGTGCTTGCGATCGGTTAGGTAGAGGAAGCCATCCCGGTCCAGGTAGCCGATGTCTCCGGTGGTCGCCCAGCCCTGCTCATTGAAGGCCTCAACGGTCTTGGCGGGCTCTTTGTGATACTTGAACTGGGCATGTTCGCCGCTGAAATACACCGTGCCGATCTCACCGGGCGGCAGCTCATTGCCGTCGTCATCGAGAATATGGATCTTGCCCAACAGGGAGGGCCCCACGGACCCCTTGTGGGTCAGCCAGTTGGCCGAATCGATGATGGTAATGCCGATACCCTCGCTGGCGGCGTAGTACTCGACGATGACTTCGCCCCACCACTCGATCATTTGTTCCTTCACTTCGATCGGGCAGGGAGCGGCGGCGTGGATGGCGAACTGCATGCTACTGAGATCGTACTTGTTGCGCACGTCTTCGGGCAGCTTGAGCATGCGCACGAACATGATCGGCACCCACTGGCTGTGAGTGACCCGGTGCTCCTCGATCAGCGCCAGAGCCGCTTCGGGCTCAAATTTTTCCATCACCACCGTGGTGCCGCCCTGGTAAAGGGTCATCATGTTGTAGTGCAGGGGCGCAGCGTGATAGAGCGGCGCCGGTGACAGGTAGACCGTCTCTTCGCTGAAACCGAAGGCGGCTCCCAGGGTTCCCGCCAGGGGATGGGGAGTGTTGACGTCATCGCCCGCGGGCGGGATGAACACGCCCTTGGGCTTGCCGGTAGTGCCGGAGGAATACAGCATGGGCACCCCGTTGGCCTCGTCGGCAATCCGCTCTGCGGGCTGCAGGCCGGCGCTGTCGTCCCAGGACTCAAAGCCGTCGATGATCCCGTCCACCATGTAAAAATGCTGGATCGCACCCTTGTTGGACGCACGCACCTCGGCGGCGACCCCAGCGAGGTCGTGGGAGGCCATGAACAGCCTGGCGCCGCAGTTTTCCAGGATATAGGCGGTTTCGTCGCGTTTCAGGTGGGTGCTGATGGGAGTGAAAATCAGGCCAGCGCGCTGCGCGCCCCAACAGATTTCAAGGAACTGGCGGCAATTCACCAGCATCATGCCGATGTGGTCGCCCTGCTTAAGGCCCAGAGACCGAAACAGCTGCGCCGCCTGGTTGCTGCGCTCGTCGAGCTCGGCATAGGTGACCATCTCACCGGAGCCACCCATGATGATGGCGGGCTTGTGCGGATAGGTTTCAGCGGTAATGGCGGGATGTGGCATGGTGGAATCCTTATTGTGAACGGCGCAGACCTGCGCCTCATCATAAGGTCCCCCACCCTGCGAGGCAACGCGTCAACGCAGGCGCATGAGCCCCTGCTGGACCACGGACGCGACCAGCACGCCCTCGAGATTGTAGAACCTGCCCCGTGCCAGTCCGCGCCCGCCGCTGACCCGCTCCGCCTCCACCGTGTGCAGCAGCCATTCATCGGCCTTGAATGGGCTGTGAAACCAGAGCGCGTGATCGAGACTGGCGATCTGGCAATCGTCCGGCAGGAAGCTGCGCCCTGTCGCAGCGAGACAGACGTCGATCAGCAAAAAGTCGGACATGTAGGCCAGCAGGCTGGCGTGCAATGGGCCCCCTTCCGGAACCGGCCCCGTGGTCTTGACCCAGGCCTCCAGGTGGGGGGGCAGCGGTTTCGGGTTCTGCCAGTCCACCGGAGTCACCAGCCGCACATCCAGTTCCAGACCCGTAGTCACCATGAAACTCTCGTCCATCGCGCCCGCCGCCAGAGCACGCTCACGCTCGCTGGGCAGGGTTTCCGGCGCCGGCACGGCGGGCAGGGGCTGCTGGAACTCATCGCCGCGCCCGGCTCGCTGGAAGGAGACGGAGGACACCAGGATAGGCTTGCCGCGCTGCAGGGCCACCACCCGCCGGGAACTGAGACTGCCGCCGTCGAGGGCCCGGTCGACTTCCAGGCGAATGTCCTCGCCGGGATCGCCCGGACGCAGGAAATAAGCGTGCAGGGAGTGTACGGCGCGATCCGGCTCGACAGTCGCGGCCGCGGCGCGCAGCGCCTGGGCCAGAACCTGCCCCCCGTAGACCCGAAAGGCCTGGGGATGCATATTTCCGGCAACGAATACATCTTCCTCCACCCGTCGGGGGGAAAGAACCTGGAGCAACTGGTCGAGCATGTGGGGAATCAACTATGATGGGGCGCGAGGCGTCATTATCCAGCTTTCGGGGCGCGGCCTCCAGTGCCAATGCCGGCTCTTTCTCCGACGAGGTTTAACATGGGCATCACAGCAACACCTGCGGAGCTGCGCCGCCGTATCCGCAGTGGTCAGCATTCGGGCAATACCTCCGGTCTCGCCGCTGGCTTCGTGCAGTGCAATATCGTGATCCTGCCCGCGGCCTGGGCCAACGATTTCCTGCGTTTTTGCCAGGCCAACCCGAAGCCCTGTCCGCTCATCGCCAGCTCCGCTGTGCCGGGCGACCCGACGCTACCACCTTTGGGGGATATAGACATCCGATCTGACGTGCCAAGCTACCGCGTTTTCAGGGACGGCAAGCTGGAGGAGGAGCGCGACGACATTACCGGCCTCTGGCAGGACGATCTGGTCACCTTTGCCCTGGGCTGCTCGTTCTCCTTCGAAGAAGCGCTGCTGGCCGACGGACTGGAAGTGCGCAACGTCAGCGAAGGGGTCAACGTGCCCATGTATCGCACAGACATCGACTGCCAGAGCGCGGGCCCCTTCTCCGGAAAAATGGTCGTCAGCATGCGGCCTTTCAGGGCCGCCGATGCCATTCGTGCAATCCAGATCTGCACACGGTTCCCGTCGGTACACGGCGCGCCCATCCATCTGGGAGACCCGGCGCAGATCGGGATAAACAATCTGGACAAACCGGATTACGGTGATCGCGTCAATCTCAAGGCCGGGGAACTGCCGGTTTTCTGGGCCTGCGGCGTAACCCCGCAGGTTGCGCTGGAACAGGCGCGGCCGCCGCTGGCGATTACCCACAGCCCGGGCTGCATGCTGGTTACCGACCTGCGCAACAGCCAACTGGCTATACTTTGACCACACACGTTTCCAGGCACAGGACAGGCAATGTTACTCAATTGTGATCTCGGCGAGAGCTATGGCAGCTGGAAAATGGGCATGGACGCCGATGTCATGCCCCATATCGACCAGGCCAATATCGCCTGCGGTTTCCACGGTGGCGACCCGGTTACCATCGACAATACCCTGGCGCTGGCGGCGCGTCACGGCGTCAGCGTGGGCGCCCACCCCGCGTATCCGGACCTGGTGGGTTTCGGACGCCGCACCATGCACCTGGATGACACGGAACTGGCCAGCAGCCTGCGCTACCAGATTGCCGCCCTGGACGGCATGGCGACCTGTCACGGCCTGCAGGTCAGCTATGTCAAACCTCACGGTGCCCTGTACAACGACATGATGGCCAACGCTCACCTGCGCGGCGTGGTCATGGCGGCCGTGGCGACCTACCACCGACCGCTGGCGCTGATGATGCAGGCCACTCCCCAGGCAGAGGAACACCGGCAGGAGGCTCAGGCCCTTGGACTCAATCTTCTGCTTGAGGCCTTCGCCGACCGCTGCTACGACGATGACGGGAGGCTGGTGTCGCGGAAACGGCCACACGCGGTGCACGATCGCGAACGCATGCTGGCCCAGGTCGATGAATTGTGTCGCCAGGGCACCGTCACCACGATCAGCGGCCGGCGCCTGCAGTTGGCTGCTGACACCTTGTGCGTGCACGGCGACAACCTCGAGGGTGTACGCGCTATCGAAGCCGTGCGCGCGCTGATCAAGGGAGCCTGAACCGCGCATGCAGTTGAGCTACGCCGGTGACAATGCGGTAATACTCTATCTGGGCGAGAGCGCCAGCGCGGAGGTTGCCGCCAGGGTACAGGCCGCAACTGCGGCGGCCCGCCGGGTGCTGGGGCCTGACCTCATCGATCTGGTACCCTCCTACGCCTCGCTGCTCGTGATCTATGACCCCCTGCGCACCGACCACATGAGCGTCATCCACCGTTTGCACGGTCTCCGCGCAGAGATCGACGCTGCCAGCGCCAGCAGCGGTGGTCGGGAGGTCGTGCTGCCGGTCTACTACAGTACCGAGTCCGGCGCCGATCTGGAGCGCCTGGCACAGCAATGCAGCTTGTCCGTGGAGGAGGTGGTCGCCCTGCACAGCGGCGCCGAGTACCGTGTTTACGCCATTGGCTTCGCCCCTGGCTTCGCCTACCTCGGCGAGGTGGACTCGCGCATCGCCGCACCCCGGCTGGCCACCCCGCGCGCGAAGGTGCCGCGGGGTGCCGTGGCCATCGCCGATCGCCAGACCGCAGTGTACCCGGCGGTATCGCCGGGCGGCTGGAATCTGATCGGCAATTGCCCGCAACGCATGTTTGACCCGGATGCCGAGCCCACCATGCCGGTCGCCGTGGGTGACCGCGTGCGTTTTGAGCCGATCAGCCGTGAGCGCTTCCTGGAGCTTGGCGGGGAGCTGACATGAGTCTGGTAGTGCGCCAGCCTGGTCTGCTCAGCCTGCTCCAGGATCCGGGCCGCTATGGCCAGCACGGCATTGGCCTGACCACTGGCGGCCCGCTGGACCGGGATGCCTTCGCGCTCTGCCAGCGCCTGCTGGGCAATGATCCGGCGGCAACCGCTATTGAGGCCAGCTTTGGCGGGCTGGAGCTCGATGCCCGGATCGATACCTTCATCTGCCTCACCGGCGCGAACATGCCGCTGGCAATCAACGGCCAGGAGCGGGACCTGTGGACAGTCCACAAGGTCAAGGCCGGTGACCACATCAGCCTGGGCTACGCCACAGACGGCTGCCGCAGCTATCTGGGCGTGGCAGGTGGTTTTTCTGTCGCGCCCCGATTCGGCAGCACGGCGACCGTGGTGCGGGAGCACCTGGGCGGACTTCGCGGCGACAAGCTGGCACCGGGCGATGTCCTGCCCTGTACCCGGGTGACCGAACATCAGCGCTTGCAGCTGGCCCGCGACCAGCGCCCCCGCTACCAGAGGCAGGTTACTGTCAGGGTCATACCCGGCTATCAGCAGCAGCACTTCGACCGCCTCCAGCAGCGCCGCTTCTTCAGCAGCGCATGGACGGTATCACAGCGCTGCGATCGCATGGGTTATCGCCTGGAAGGCCCCGCAATCCGCTGCGAGATCGAAGGTATCCTCTCCGAGGGCATCTGCTTCGGCGCCATCCAGATCCCCGCCGATGGGCAGCCGATCGTGCTGCTCAATGATCGCCAGACCATCGGCGGCTATCCCAAGATCGGCGCCGCCCTGTCCCTGGACGCCGGGCGCATGGCGCAGCTGCAGCCGGGAGGCACAGTGCACTTCGCCGCCGTCAGCCCCCACGGCGCCCACAATGCACTGCATCTCAACCATTGGCGCATACAACACATGCCCTTGCAGGCATTGCCCCAGGAGCAAGACCGGTGAATGACCAGACCCTGAGTGAAACTATCGAAGCCCTTCTGGTCGCGCGTAACCCGCGCCAGATGCAAACCGCTCGCGCGGCCCTCAGGCCCGGCTATTACCTGCGCGCCGCACAACTGTTGCGCGACCTGCGGGGGACGGTGCTGATCGGTACCGGCTTCCCCGTGGGCGACACTTTCGAGACTGACGGCCCGGTGGGTGCCATCGCGCTCTACCAAGGCCTCGAGTCCCTCGGTGCGCAACCCGTTATCGCCTGTGCCGCACCCCTGGCCGATGCCATGGCCGGGGACTACCGCATCCTGCCCCTGGACCGCGACCCCGCCGATGGCGGTGAGCTGGCGGCCAGATCCTGGCTGGCCCAGAACAGTCCGGCCGCCATTATTTCCATCGAACGCCCCGGGCGAACTGCAGACGGCCACTACTACAACATGCGCGGAGAGGACATCAGTTCCCGTTGCGGCGCCTTCGATCCGTTCCTGACTCGGGCGGCCTGCCCGACCATCGCTATCGGTGACGGCGGCAACGAAATCGGCATGGGCAAGATCGCCGACGCCATTGCAGCCCTGGATATCCGGGTGGCGGCCACCAGCTGCGATGAACTGCTGGTGGCGGATGTTTCCAACTGGGGCGCGTACGGACTGCTTGCCTTTCTCGGCCTCTGGTCGGAGCGGGACCTGCTCGGGGCATTTTCACCGCTGGCCACATTGCGCTATCTGTCGGAGCGTGGCAGCGTCGACGGTGTGACGCGGAAGAACACACTGACCGAGGATGGGATGGAACCCACAGAGGGCGCTGCAGTCATCAGTGAAATCCGCCGCCTGACGGGCTTTCTGCGCAACTGAACACGAACCAATACAGGATCCAAACATGAGCATTGTCTACCTTAACGGCGATTACCTGCCAATGAGTGAAGCCCGTATCTCGCCGATGGACAGAGGGTTTCTGTTCGGTGACGGTATCTACGAGGTGGTGCCCTCCTACGGCGGCAAACTGGTGGGGTTCGGGCCACACATGCAGCGCATGCAGCAGGGCCTGGATGCCATCGAGATCAAGCTGCAGGTAGACGAAACCCATTGGCGAGGTATTGCCGAAGAGCTGATAGCCCGTAACGGCAGGGGCAACCTGGGGATTTATTTCCACATCAGCCGGGGGGCCGATACCCGGCGCAATCACGCCTATCCCGAGAACGTCGCCCCGACACTCTATGCATTCGCCTTCGAGATCCCGCCAGCGCCGGTGGCGGACAAGGCGACCGCCACCTGTTACCGGGTCTCCACGGCGGAAGACCTGCGCTGGCGCCGCTGCAACATCAAGTCCACCGCCCTGCTGGGCAACGTCATGCACTACCAGCACGGCTACAGCCGGGGCCACGGAGAGACTATCCTCTACAACGAGGCCGGCGAGCTGACCGAGGCCGCCGCCTGCAACGTGTTTATCGTCAGGGACGGGGTCGTCGCCACACCGGAGCTGGACCACCAGAAACTGCCCGGCATAACCCGCCTGATGCTGCTGGATATTCTGCGCAAGCACAGCGACTTCCCGGTGGAGGAGCGGGTGGTGGCCATGGCGGAGGTCCACGCCGCCGATGAAGTCTGGTTGACAAGTTCCAGCAAAGAGGTGGCCCCGGTCATTGAAATCGACGGCAAGCCGGTGGGCAAGGGCGGCATCGGTGATGTCTGGCTCGCTGCCGCGACCCTGTTTACCCGGCACCGCTACGACTACTGATGACCCGCCCCAGCCAGGCCCGCCTGGACCTCAGCGCCCTGCGCCACAACCTCGCCGTGGCCCGGGAACTCGCGCCCCGGGCGCGCCTGATGGCAGTGGTCAAGGCCAATGCCTATGGCCACGGCGCGGTGACCATGGCGCGGGAACTGGAGCCCCGTGTGGACGCGCTGGCAGTCGCCTGCATTGAGGAAGCCCTGGCCCTGCGCGAGGCTGGCATCCGCTGCCCTGTCCTGCTGTTGCAGGGGGTGTTCGAGGCCAGTGAGCTGCCGGTCGCCGCCGCGTCGGGATTCTGGATCACCATCGACAATGACCTCCAGCTGCAGTGGCTGGAACAGGCCTCCCTGCCACAGCCCGTGGGCTGCTGGCTTAAAATTGATACCGGCATGCACCGCCTGGGCGCCCTGCCCACGCAGGCTGCCAGTTTCTACCGGCGCCTGCTTGCCTGCGGCAAGGTAGAGGGCCTGCCGGTGTTGTCCACGCACTTTGCCTCCGCCGACGAACTGCACAACCCGCAGACCCGGCAACAGATCGAGCTGTTCGAGTCTGCCACCGCAGGCCTTGAGGGGTTGCGCAGCGCGGCCAACTCCCCCGCCACCCTGGCCTGGCCTCGCGCCCACTACGACTGGATCCGGCCGGGCTACATGCTCTGGGGCAACTCACCGTTTACCGTCTCCCAGCCGCAGGCAGATCGACTGCGGCCCGTCATGACCCTGGTATCGGCCGTCATCTCGGTGCGGGAGATTGCTGCCGGCGAGCGCGTCGGCTACGGCGGCAGCTGGCAGGCACTGCGCCCGTCGCGGGTTGCCACCGTAACCATAGGCTACGGCGACGGCTACCCGCGCACCGCCGCCAACGGCACCCCCGTCCTGGTCAACGGCCGACGCGCCCCGCTGGCGGGCAGGGTGTCCATGGACATGATTACTGTGGATGTCACCGACCTGCCGCCGGTCGCGGTGGGCGACCCGGTGGTCCTCTGGGGGAAGGGATTGCCGGTGGACGAGATTGCCCGCCACGCGGGTACTATCGGCTACGAATTGCTCACCCGGATGCCCCTGCGAACCCCCCGGGTTATCGCCAGTTAGGTGGCCACCGGCCCTGGGCCGGGGGGGCAGGGGCAGACAGCGGTGGTGCTTTTGCGCTATACTGGCCGGCCATCCGTCGCAAGAGCACTGATCATGTCCGCCGCCAAGCCCCAACGCGCCCCCGCCAAGAAAAAGCAGCCAGCAGCCGTTGAAACCTCTTCCTCCATTGAAGAGCAGACCCGACTGTTCCTGCAGTCAGGCGGCAAGATCGAGAACATCAAGTCCGGCATCAGCGGCCAGCAGGGCGGCTACGTGGCTCGGCCCTCTGGCGCAGGGCGCAAATAGACCCGACCCGGCCCGCATCCGGCGCGCCGTTGCTTGCGTAGATCCATTATCAATCTCACCGTGCGGGAAGGACAATGGACAATGCTATCGATGATGTCGCGCCGGTCGCCACAACTACCGGCGGAGTCAGCACCTGCCTGGTTGCCCTGACCCACCTCGGCATCACCCTGTTCCTACTCGTCCTGTTCGCAGCGACCAACCACTGGGCGCTTGCCTCCAGCCAGACGCCGGCAACCGTGATCAGCGTGCTAGCCGGGCTGCTCGCCGGGGCGATCACCACAACCCTGGTCCACGAGTGGTTCCACTACGCCGGAGCACGCCTTGCCCGCGGCCACTGCCGCCGTCCCCGGCGCATCAACCTGTTCGCCTTCGACTGGGACTTCCAGCGCAACACACGCGGGCAATTCCTGGTCATGAGCTACGCCGGCACGCTGGGCTCGGCGGTTGCCATCGCCGTTCTCTGGGCGGTCCTGACCCTGGACTCGCCGGGCGCAGTGGCGCTGCTGGCGGCGGCCTTTGGCAGTCTCGGTTTTGCCGCAGCCATCGAATGGCCGGTGCTGGCCCGAGTCCAGGCCGGCGGCGACCCCCTTGCAGAGCTATCGAAGATCAGTGGCAAGGTACTGCTAACCAGCGCAGCCGTGGGCCTGCTGACCCTGCTTGCCGCCGCATGGCTGCTGGGCTGAGTCCACGGGGCAACGGGGCCTCCGTGCGCAGGCGCGAGCTATCGTTTATCATCGTGGGCTTACTCCAGCCGCGAGACTACACTCATCTTGGAACCCCAAACACGCGATCCCCTACCTGACGGCAGCCTGTTGGCAGCGGTTGACCTCGGCAGCAACTCCTTTCACCTGATCGTGGCCCGGGTAGAGCACGGGGAAATGCGCCCGGTGGAAGTGCTGGCTGAAAAAGTACAGCTCGGCGCTGGCCTGGTCGACAACCGGCTCTCGCCCGATGCGATCGAACGGGGGCTGGACTGCCTGGCGCGCTTTGCCCAGATGCTGGGCAGTGTAGATGCGGAGCGCATCCGCGTGGTCGGCACCAACGCCCTGCGCGTGGCGGACAACCGCCGCGACTTCACCCGGCCGGCACAGGCCATCCTGGGAGCCCCCGTGGACGTCGTTTACGGCCGCGAGGAAGCGCGTCTGGTGTATCTGGGTGTCGCCCACACCCTGGCCGATGACGCCCAGTCGCGGCTGGTGATCGATATCGGCGGCGGCAGTACCGAGCTGATAATCGGCGAGCGCTTCGAGCCACGCCGCCTGGAAAGCCTGCAAATGGGCTGCGTCTCCTACTCGGACACCTGTTTTCCCGGTGGCAAGATCAGCAAGGACAACTACCGCCATGCCTACAACCGGGCGCGACTGGAGGTATCCCACATCCGCTACCATTTCCATGCCGGCCACTGGGCTGAGTGCGTGGGCTCCTCCGGCACCCTGCAGGCGGTCGAGGCGGTGCTGGTCAGCCAGGGCTGGAGCGACGGCGGCATCGACCGCAAGGGACTGGAGAAACTGGAGAAAAGCCTGCTGCGTTTCAAGCGCTTCGACAACATTTCCCTGGAGGGGCTCAGCAGCCAGCGCCGCAATGTCATCGCCGCCGGGGTAGCCATAGCCAGCGCCCTGTTCGACGAACTGGGTATCAAGCAGATGCGCACCTCCCGTGGCGCGCTGCGGGAAGGCGTGATCTACGATCTGATGGGGCGCCTGAGCCACGAGGACGTGCGGGAGCGGACAATCAACGCCCTGATGCAGCGCTACGGGGTGGATACTCCCATGGCGGAGCTGATGGCACGCCGCGCTCGCACCTTGTTCAATGCCACACGCAGCGGCTGGAAGCTGCGCCGGACCGATGGTGACCTCCTGCAGCGCACCGCCCTTGCCCATGAAATCGGTATGGCTATCTCCCACAAGCATTACCAGCGGCACAGCGCCTACCTGCTGCTGAATGCCGACCTGCCAGGGTTCTCCCAGGAGGAACAGGAACAAATGGCGCTGCTGGCCGCCAACCAGCGGGGCAAACTGGACGAGGCGCTGTGGGCCACGATACAGGACACTGAGCGCCCGCGCCTGCTGCGGCTTGTCGCCCTTATCCGGCTGGCGCTGATATTCAAGTACGTGGAGCAACTGGAGGCACTGCCGGATTTCGCCGTCCACCCGGAAGCGGACAGCCTGCGACTCGAGTTTCCCACGGGCTGGCTGGCGCAACACCCCCTCACCGCCCAGGAACTACAGCAGGAGCAGGCTGTGCTGGCCAAGCAGGGGCTGGCGCTGGCGATCTGCTAGGCGCCGCCTGCGCCCTTGACGCCGGGGCGGAACAGCAAAACGCCCTTAGCGCTGCGGATGAGCCGGCCGCCAGTCGCGCCGGTGAATATCCGCGAGATACTCAAGGAGAATCGCGTTCACCTCCGTCGAGGCTTCCAGCTGCACCATGTGCCCCGCACCCGGGATCATGCGCACCTCGCGCAGATCGGGAAAGATTCCCCGCATCTGGCCAATAGGGTCCTCGCCGTGGAACCCTTCCAGGTCCACATCGTGCTCACTGCCGAGGAAATAGGCCGGCACCGTGCTCTGCACACCCTCGAAAGGCCTGCGCTGGGCCCACTTGAGATCGAATGACCGGTACCAGTTCAGACCACCGGTGAAGCCGCTGCGGCTGTACTCGGAAACAAAGAACTCCAGCTCCAGCTCCGACAGCCATGGCCAGGGCAGCGGCGGTGGCTCTTCCATGGCATCGATATAGGACGTGCCGGGCGGGTGGCGAAACATCTCAAAGTAATTACAGGCGCCGCTCAGGGTGTGAAAAACCTTGTGCAGAAAGCGCCGCGGCGCAGCCGCCAGTTCCAGGTCCGCCCGCGGCGGCTCGCGGAAGTATTCGATGTGCAGGAAATGCTGCTCCCCCATGCGCCGGTATTCGCTGAGGGGAGGCTCGTCGGGATTGTGCGGGGCCGCCGGGTTCTCCAGGCCAATCACCGCGATCACCCGCTGCGGATGGCGCAGGGCCAGGTCGTAGATGGCAAAGGCGCCAAAGTCCAGCCCGGCGAACACCGCGCGCGGCTCGCCGATATGATCCAGCAGGCCCAGCAGGTCGGCGGTGATGTGATCGATGTCATAGGCTTCCACTGCCGCCGGTGCCCCGGTCTGGCCCATGCCGCGCATATCCGGAGCAATGACCCGGTATCCGGCTGCGGCCAGTGCGCTGATCTGTCGGTGCCAGCTGAACCACAGGTGCGGGAAGCCGTGGCAAAGCACCACCGGCATTCCCTCCCCCTGCTCCACATAGTGCATGTGGATACCATTGATGGTCGCGTGGTGGTGAGTCCAGTTCATCATGGCGGTGCTCCCGGAAACCTGATCGCCGTGACCTCGGCGAGGAAGAAGGGGAAGTAGTCGTCCGTGCCAAACATGTTGCCCGCCTCCACCCGGAACGGCAGGCGGTATCCGGCGACCTCGCGAAAGTCGGAGAGGACAGCGCCAAAAGGCTGGAGGCGGTGCACTTTGTCCGGGTTTGCATTGCTCCAGCGCTGGAAAGAAACGACGACTGGCCTCCCCTCGCTGTCGACGGTGACGTCCACCGCCTGGCTCAACTCCCCGCGACGCACCGTCACCCGGGCGGTGTCCTCGTCCACCACCGCCCAGGCCACCCCCGGCCCGGGCAGCAGGGCCGCGGGCGTCCAGATCACCGCCTCGCCGATATAACGGCCGAAGGCCGATCGCGCGTGATCCGGCGTGCCACCCAGTCGCGCCACGGGGATCAGCCCGAAGAGGCGAAATCGTGTCCACGCTGCTGAGTCCGATCCCGAGAGAGAAATCCCGCCGCGAGTGCGCATCGCCCAGACAAAGCCTTCCGGGGCGGCGAGAATCTGGCGTGCTGCCATCGCTTGATAGGCCGGGTTGTCCTTGGTGCCGAGGCTGAACTGGCCGGTCATGTCAATTTCGGCTACCCGCAGCAACGCGGTGCCCGGTTCGATCATGAAGCTGAAGTAGCGCCGCGCGGGCGCCGGCAGGCCAGCGACCAGCCCGGCGGAGAACCGCTGGGGCGCCTCGGGCTGCAACGCGGCAAGACGCCGCCATTCCGCCCTGTCGACGCCCTGGTCCCACACCCTCAGGGCAGCGAGGGCGATAATCGCGAGCAGGACCAGGCAAGCGAGGGCGAGCAGCATCTTCATCTTTTCGCCCCCCGGTCCGGGCTCACGCAGCTGTTCCGCACCTGGAGCAGAGGTGACCGCCAAACCCCGCCGTCACTACAAGTTCACCCAACTGTTCAGGGCCCGCAGGCGAAACTGCTGGCCATCGTGACTGAGCACCACCGAGTCGGGCAGGATGTCCTCCACCTTGACCCCGCGACCGACGGTTTGCCCGGCGCCTGCCTGCTGGCCGTTGATAGTCACCGTCGAGCCACCCTCTACCCGGTAGTCGTGCTGCAGATACATCAGGGTCGGCACCGCGTCCTTGCGTTGCTGGGAAAGCTCGCCCAGGAAGGGCGCCGCGTGTTCGGCCAGGCGCATGTCCTCCAGTGCCTGCTCCGCAGCGGATGCCAGGCTGGCGATATCCACAGTATCCTCCGTGGTGACCGGCGCCGGCTCGGCGACCGCAGCCGTGGGGCGCTGCGCAGGCGCTGCCGGGACCCCGGCCTGCTGGTACAGGGCCGCCACCTCCGCCGCGGTGCCACCGGCAGTGATTGCGGACGGCGCTCGTTGCGGGGCTGATGCGGGCACCGCCGGGGCGGGCAGCTCGACAGCTGGCTCTGGAGGCGCCTCTGCCGCGGGAGTGTCCTGTGCCTGCTGTGCCACAGGAGTGTCCACCACCGCCGGGGACGTCGGCGCGGCGGGAGACAGGGCGGACGGAGGCGCCTGGGACTGCGCAACCGGGGCAGGCAGCGCGGCCGCCGCTGTGGGCGGCTCAGTTCCGTCACGGGCAAACTCCCGCCCCAGCAGCAGCGCGATCACCAGCAGGGCCAGAACCAGTGCCACCAGCATGCCGCGCTGCCGCCAGGCATTATCCGCCGCCGGGGGAGAATAGTGTTCGCTGTCCACGCCCGGCACCGGCGCCGCGTTCTGCTGCTCCCGCCGGGAACGATTGAGTGCCTCGAGAATCAGCGACATGGGCGCACCCCGCCGCTCGGGATTTCCGGCTCTGCAATTATCGTCATGGCGTGGGCGCTCCCGCTACCTCGGTGTTGGCAGTCAGTAACTGCAGTGCCTCCCGGGCAGAAAGGTCGCGTCCGGCCAGCAGGTTCAGGCGCAACAGGGTCTGCTCCCCGACCACTCCGTCCGCCAGCAGCTGCTGCTCGCTCTGGAACAGACGTACCCTGTCGGCCAGTGCGGCGGTATAGCGGGTGTCTGCCAACGGTTGAGGTTGGCCATCGAGGCGCGCAAACAGTGCCGCCACGTCAGCAACCGCGGCGCTGGCGTCCGCGCGCCCGATAGGGCCGCTGAATCCGGCGGGCGGTCGCCAGAGCAGACGGTAGCCACCGCGCCAGAGGGGCGCCAGCTCGGTGAAGGGGACGCGGTGCAGTGCACTCCCGGACCAGAGCAGCGCGCGTCCGTCCTCCTCCCCAAGGAACAGCGCCGCCGCGGCGAACCGGGCCGGCGTCACCAGATCCAGCAGCAGGGGGCGCTGCAGTGCAAGCAGCTCCTGCCAGGTGTCGGCGCGGTCGCGCAGACAGCTCAGGGGAAAGTGGATGGCATCGTCGCAAAGCTGTTCCAACGGGGGTGCAGGGCCCTCTCCCTGCAGCTGCCACAGCTGATCCAGGGCCGCTTGTGGGGCCATCTGCCAGTCGTTGCCTGCCTCGGGGGTCGGGGCTGCGGCGGGAGCGGCTGCAGCGGGCGTCACGGCAACATCAGCCGGCGCCGGAGCCGGGACAGGCAGCACCGCTGCGGCAGCTGCCGGAGTTTCCGCTGCCGCCACCGGCGCCTCGGTTCGGGCATCCCCGGGCCACAACCACCACAGGAGCAGCGACACCACCAGCAGGGCCGCGACGCCCCCTGCGAGCAAGGGGATATGGCGCCAGCGCCGGGTCCGGACGCCCTCCTCCCCCATAACCTCGGCGGCGGCAAGAGCCAGCATGTCCCGGTCGGCGTGGGTGCGATTGCGGCCATAGGTGCCGAGCAGGATCCGGTCACACAGCACGTTGA
>JBFHFJ010000054.1:0-14977 GCA_041583655.1 Haliea sp.
CGACCCGGGTGATCCAACCAATTCACGCAAGCGCTGGTGGCAAGCCCACGACTGCTCCGAGCAAGACTTTTTGCCCTCAACACGCTACCATCGTCCCAGTTTCTTCAGCCCCAGAGCTCTACATTCCTATGCCCAACACCCCAGCCAAACCGCCACTGATCCCGGTCAATGTCGTCATTTTCATCGGTTTCCCGCTCCTCGCCCTGATCCTGGTACCCCTGTGGGGTGTCTACCACGGTTTCTCAACCGCCCAATGGCTCTGGGCGGTGGTGTTCCTGTACCTGAACGGGCTGTCGATCACTGGCGGCTATCACCGGCTATGGGCGCACAACGCCTACGAGGCCCACCCGGCACTGAAGTGGTTCTACGCCCTCTGGGGTGCGGGCGCCCTGCAGAACAGCATCCTGATCTGGGCCTCCGATCACCGCCGCCACCATCGCCATGTGGACGACAACGAGCAGGATCCGTACTCCGCTGGCCGCGGGCTGTGGTTCAGCCACATGGGCTGGATGCTGCGCGACTATCCCAGCGGCGAGAATGACTTCAGCAATGCCAGGGACCTGCAGCGCGACCCGATAGTCATGTTCCAGCACCGCCACTACGTCGCCCTGACCACCGTCATGAACCTGGGGCCACCGGCTCTGCTGGGTCTGTTTCTTGGCGATATCGTCGGCACCGTCCTGCTGGCGGGCCTGTTGCGCCTGGTGGTCAATCACCACGTCACCTTCTTCATCAACTCCCTGGCACACTACTGGGGCAGCCGCCCCTATACCGAAGACAACAGCGCCCGGGACAATGGCTTCCTCGCCTTCCTCACCTACGGCGAGGGTTACCACAACTACCACCACATCTTCCAGAACGACTACCGCAACGGCATCCGCTGGTGGCAGTGGGATCCGACCAAATGGCTGATCAGCCTGTGCGCCAAAGTCGGCCTTGCGAGCAAGCTCAACCGGGTTCCGGACTTCAGGATCCAGCGCGCGATGGTAGATGCGCAGTTCGCCCGGGCTCGCCGGGAGCTGCAGGAACAGGCGGGCAATGAGACACTGCGGGAACTGCTGGAGCGGGAATACCAGCTGTTCACCGAACATGTGAATCAGTGGCGGGCGCTGCAGTCCGAGCGTGTCGAGCGCAAGGTGGCGGAAATCGAGGACGCGCTGGAAGTCAGGCGCCTGCAGATGCTCGATAAATGGGAGCACGCCGCCCTGCGCAGCAAGCTGCGAGAACTGGAATACGCACTCAAGAACCAGCGCAAGCGCCTGGGCATACTGCTCCAGCAACTGCAGCTGCAGGCGCCGCTGGGCGCCTGACAGGTACCCGAATGGCAGCAGTGGCTGCCGATCAAGGAGAACGCGACATGGCCTCTACCGTCTACGACTTCACCTGCCAGACACCTGCCGGCAAGAAACAGTCCCTGGAGGAGTACCGCGGCAAAGTGCTACTGGTTGTCAACACTGCCTCCAAGTGCGGCTTCACCCCCCAGTTCGCCGGCCTGGAAAAGCTGTATGAGCAATTTCGTGACCGCGGCCTGGTCATCCTGGGCTTTCCCTGCAATCAGTTCGGCAAGCAGGATCCGGGCAGCAATGACGAAATCATGGAGTTCTGCCAGCTCAACTACGGCGTCAGTTTCCCCATGTTTGGCAAGATCGACGTTAACGGAAGCAGTGCGGATCCCCTGTTCAAGCACCTGAAAAAGGCCGCGCCCGGCGCCCTCGGGTCACAGGGCATCAAATGGAACTTCACCAAATTCCTGATCGACAGCGAGGGCAACGTGGTCAAGCGCTATGCACCCACCACCAAGCCCGAAGACATCGCCGGAGATATCGAGCCCCTGCTGCCCTGAGCACCCTCCCGGGTCAGTGCTCCCGCGTGGCCCGGAACTCGACCTCGGGCCAGCGCTCCTCCATCAACGCCAGGTTGACCCGGGTCGGCGCCAGATAGGTGAGGTAGCCGCCGCCGTCGATGGACAACTGGTCCGCGGCCTTCTTGCGGAAATCCTCGAGCTTGCGGGCATCCTCGCAGTGCACCCAGCGTGCGGTGTAGACGCTGACGGGCTCGTACATCGCCTCGACCTTGTATTCGTCCGCGAGGCGGTAGACCACCACATCGAACTGCAGCTGGCCGACGGCGCCGACAATGAGGTCGGAACTGTTCAGGGGCGCAAAGACCTGGGTTGATCCCTCCTCCGACAGCTGCTGCAGGCCTTTCTGCAACTGCTTGGACTTCATGGGGTCGCGCAGGCGGATGCGCCGGAACAGCTCCGGGGCGAAGTGGGGAATGCCGGTGAAGTTGAGATCCTCGCCGGCGCTGAAGGTATCCCCGATCTGGATCGTGCCGTGATTGTGCAGGCCGATGATATCGCCGGCAACAGCCTCCTCCACCAGCACCCGCTCTCCGGCCTTGAAGCTTACCGCGTCGGCAATTCGGACCTCCTTGCCGAGGCGCACATGGCGCATCTTCATGCCCTTTTCATAGCGGCCTGAACACAGGCGCAAAAAGGCGATCCGGTCCCGGTGACGGGGATCCATGTTGGCCTGGATCTTGAACACGAAGCCGCTGAATGCCGGCTCCGCGGCGCTGACGTCGCGCTCCTGCGCCTCGCGACCCTGGGGTGGCGGCGCCCACTGGACAAAATCGTCCAGCATCTCTCGAACGCCGAAGTTGCCCAGCGCGGTGCCAAAGAACACCGGGCTCAGTTTGCCGGCCAGGAAGGCCTCCGCATCAAAAGCGTGGCTGGCGCCACGCACCAGGTCGATCTCGTCCACGAAGGCCGCATAGTCAGCGCCCAGCAGTTCCCGGGCAGCGGCGCTGTCCAGGCCATCAATGCGGCGGTCGTCAGGCAGAACGCTTCCCTGGCCCGGTGTGTAGAGATGGATGACATCGGTGTAGAGGTTGTACACCCCCCTGAACTCGCTGCCCATGCCGATGGGCCAGTTGATCGGGGCGCCCTGAATCGCCAGCACCTGCTCGATCTCGTCCAGCAACTCGATCGGATCGCGGATATCCCGGTCCATCTTGTTGACGAAGCTGAAGATCGGGGTATCGCGCAGGCGGCACACATTCATCAACTTGATGGTGCGGTCCTCCACACCCTTGGCGCCGTCGATGACCCTCAGCGCCGAGTCCACGGCGGTGAGGGTGCGGTAGGTATCCTCTGAGAAGTCCTCGTGGCCCGGCGTATCCAGCAGGTTGACGATGCGCCCGTGATACGGAAACTGCATGACCGAGGAGGTTACGGAGATCCCGCGCTCCTGCTCCATGCTCATCCAGTCGGAGGTGGCGTGGGGCCCGCGCTTGCCCTTGACGCTGCCCGCCACCTGGATTGCGCTGCCCAGCAACAGCAGCTTCTCGGTAATGGTGGTCTTGCCCGCGTCCGGATGCGAGATGATGGCGAACGTGCGTCGCGCGGCTATCGCTTTGCTCAGCTCTGGCATGGTGCTACCTACTGGAAAAAGGCGCGATTATACGCGCTTTACCTGCCCCGGGGCAGCAGCGGCGACAAACAGGGAACCACCGCGCGTTTTTGCGGTCGATAACCCGCCACCAGGCTTTTGCTGTAAAATCGCCGCCCCGAGTCATCGGGCACCCTCCTTTTGAACGTATGGTCATCATGAAAAGATTTCTGCTACCGGCAATCGCCATCGCCACAGTTGCCGCGATCATCGCGCCTGCACTGCTGCCCTCTTCCACCGACGAGGGGGCAGTGGCAGTTCGCCCGGCGGCTGGTGCCGCTGCGGTCCGCACCCAGCGTGTCGAGCCGGAGCCCTTCGAAAGCCGCCTGACCTTCAACGGCACCCTGATGGCCGACCAGTCAATCAATATCCGCAGCGAGCTGCGCGGCAAGGTCGAACGCATACACTTCACCGACAGCCAGGACGTAAAGGAAGGTGACCTCATCGTGGTGATTGAGTCCGGCGAGGTCGAAGCCGAGCTGCGCTCGATGCAGGAACAGCTGGCCCTCGCGGAAACCCAGGCCGAACGCCTGCAAAACCTGTTCCGCCGTGGTTCGGTGACTGCCAGTGATCGGGATGACGCGGTCAGCCGGCAGGAGGTGCTGCGCGCGGAAGTCGAGCGCCTGCAGGTGCGTCTGGCCAAGAGCCGTATCACCGCACCCTTCGCTGGCACCCTGGGATTACGCCAGATCAGCCCGGGCGACCTTATTGAGGCCGACACGCTTATCACCACCCTGCAGACCGTAACCAACCTGACGGTGGATTTCAGCGTGCCCGAGCGCTTCCTGAGCCTGGTACAGCCCGAGACCGAGCTTTCCCTGCGCGTTGCCGGCCACGAGCAGCCTTTCACGGCTGTCGTCCGGGCCATTGATCCGCAGGTGGATATCGCCACCCGAACCCTGACGGTGCGCGCCGATGTGGATAATCCGGATCGCAAGCTGTTGCCCGGGAACTATGCCCGGGTGGAACTGGTGAGCCGCAATAACGCAGCGCTGGTAGTCCCCAGCGTGGCGGTGCTGCAAAGCCTGGACGCGGTCTCCGTATTTACGGTGGAGGACGGTATTGCGGTTCGCCACAACGTGCAAACCGGTCACCGCGATGAGAGCCGGGTGGAGATTCTGCAGGGCCTGGACCCCGGTGCCGAGGTGATCACATCGGGCATCCAGTCAGTTCGTGAGGGCCAGAAAGTCAATATCCAGCGCCGCACGGACCTGGGCTGATGCGCCTGCATGAACTGAGCATCCAGCGCCCCGTGCTGGCGGTGGTGATGTCCATTGTCATCATCGTCTTCGGCCTTATCGGGCTGGGCGAACTGGGCGTCCGCGAGTTCCCCATGGCCCAACGGCCCATCATCTCGGTCCAGGCGGCCTACCCGGGCGCCAATGCCAGCGTGGTGGAGAGCCAGATTACCGAGGCACTCGAGGAGGAGCTCAATACGGTCTCCGGCATCCGCACCATGAGCTCAATCAGCCGCGAGGGCCTGAGCACGGTGATCACGGAATTCAACCTGGGGGATGACCTCGATACTGCCGCCAACGACATCCGCGACCGGGTCGGTTCGGCCCTGCGCCGCCTGCCGGCGGACGCCCAGGCACCCACGGTCACCAAGGCCGACGCCGACGGCGACCCCATCATCTTCCTCAGCGTGCGCAGCCAGCAGCGCAGCCTGCTGGAGCTGAGCGCGCTGGCGGACGACCTGTTCAAGACCCGTTTCGAAACCATCAGCGGTGTGGGCCAGGTGGATATCTGGGGCTACAAGGAATACTCCATGCGCCTGTGGCTGGACCCGGACCTGCTGGCGGCCCACGGACTCACTGCCATTGATGTGCGCGAGGCGCTGCAGGCAGCCAACGTCGAGCTGCCCACCGGAAGCCTCGAGGGTGACAGTATTGACCTCAACATCCGCACCCTGAGCCGCCTGGGGGAGGACCCGGAGGATTTCGAGAACCGTATCATCAAGCGCAACGGCGACCGCGTGGTGCGACTGCGGGACGTGGGCCGGGCCGAACTCGGCGCGCTGAACGAGCGCACGGTGCTGCGCCGGGACGGGATTACCAATGTGGGCGTGGTATTGCGGCCCCAGAGCGGCGCCAACGAAATAGCCATCGCCGATGAGTTCTACCGCCGCCTGGCGATCATTGAGCGCGACCTGCCAGCAGATGTGGACGTGGCCGTGGGCTTCGATAACACGGAATTCATCCGCGCCAGTATTCGCGAGGTCATCCAGACACTGTTCTTCGCCCTGCTCCTGGTCTGCGCGACGATCTTCACGTTCCTGCGCGAGTGGCGCACCACCATCATTCCCCTGGTCACCATCCCCATCAGCCTGATCGGTACCTTTTTCGTGCTGTACCTGGCGGGATTCTCGATCAACGTACTGACCCTGCTGGGCATGGTGCTGGCCATCGGCCTGGTGGTGGACGATGCCATCGTGGTGGTGGAGAACATCTACAAACGCGTAGAACAGGGCCAGGCTCCCGCCCTCGCGGGGGCGGAACGCGTACGCGAGATTTTCTTCGCGGTGATTGCCACCACCCTGGCGCTGACAGCCGTGTTCGCGCCACTGATCTTTCTCGGCGGCCTCACCGGTGTGCTGTTCCGGGAGTTTGGCGTAACCCTGGCCGCTGCGGTGATTATCTCCTCCTTCGTCGCGCTGACCATGGCCCCCATGCTGTGCTCGCGCTTTCTCAAGAACCGGGCCCGGCACCCTGCCCTGTACCGGGCCACCGAACCATTTTTCGAAGGCCTGGCCAACGCCTACCGCAACTCACTGCGCAGCTTCCTGCGCCACCGCAGCTGGGCACCGCTGATTCTGCTCATCTGCGTGGGGCTGGTCGTCACCCTGTACCGCAGCCTGCCCCAGGAACTGGCGCCGCTGGAGGACCGCAGCCAGCTCATCGTCTCCACGCGCGGCCCGGAGGGTGCCGGCTTCGACTACATGTTCGATGCCATGACCCGCTTCGATGACGTTATCCGGGAAAGCATCGGCGAGGATGTAAAATCCCGTCTCACCGTGACCTCGCCGGGGTTCGGCGCGTCAACCACCGTCAACACCGGGTTTTCCCGGGTCATCCTGAAAGATCCCGAGGAACGCCCGCATACACAGGCCGAGGCGGCGTCCATCCTGGCCGCGGC
Organism: Haliea sp.; assembly: GCA_041583655.1. Lineage (GTDB taxonomy): Bacteria > Pseudomonadota > Gammaproteobacteria > Pseudomonadales > Halieaceae > Haliea. The sequence goes on from JBFHFJ010000054.1 coordinate 6,588, forward strand.
GCTGGCAGGCTTTCCTGACCTGCAGGCCTTTGTGCGCCAGTTCGAGACCATCAATGTCGGCGGCCGCGGCCTGCCGGTGCAGTTCGTAGTGCAAAACACCGACATCAACAAGGTCAAGGACGTCATTCCGCGCTTTATGGAGCGGGCCCAGCAGCACCCGGCCTTCAACTTCGTCGATGTAGACCTGAAGTTCAACCAGCCGGAACTGTTACTGGATATTGACCGCGACCGCGCCGAATCACTTGGCGTCAGCACCCGGGATATTGCCGATATCGTGCAGGCGTCCTTCAGCGGCCAGCGCTTCGGCTATTTTCTCAAGGACGGCAAGCAGTATGAGATCATCGGACAGATGGTGCGCACCGGACGCAACGACCCTACCGACCTGTCGCGCCTTTCCGTGCGTGCCGCCGACGGCGGCATGGTGCCACTGCAAAACCTGGTGACCGTGCGGGAACAGAGTTCGGCGCCTGTGCTGTACCGCTTCAACCGCTTCACCGCGGCGACCTTCTCCGCCAATCTCGCCGAGGGCGTGACCCTGGGAACCGGCATTGAAGCCATGCGCGAGGTCGCTGCGGCTGTGCTCGATGACAGCTACAGCACCGAACTGGCCGGGCAGTCCCGGGAATTCGATGAAACCGGCAGCAGCCTGCTGTTTGTCTTCGTACTGGCCCTGCTGCTGATCTACCTGGTCCTTGCCGCCCAGTTCGAGAGCTTCCGGGATCCACTGGCTATCATGCTGACCGTGCCGATGGCGATTACCGGCGGCCTGGTCAGCCTCTGGTATTTCGGCCAGACGCTCAACATTTTTTCCCAGATCGGCCTCATCATGCTGATTGGCCTGGTGACCAAGAACGGCATCCTGATCGTGGAGTTTGCCAACCAGCGCCGGGAAGCGGGCCTTGCCATCGCCGAGGCAGTCGAGGAAGCGGCGGCCGCGCGTTTCAGGCCAATCCTCATGACCACCCTGTCGACGGTACTGGGGACGCTGCCCATCGCCCTGGCCCTGGGCGCCGGCTCCCAGAGCCGGGTACCTCTCGGCCTGGCGGTGATTGGCGGCATGCTGATCGGCTCGCTGCTCTCGCTGTACGTGGTGCCAGCCGCCTATCGCGTGCTGGCCAGCCGCAACGTCAGGGGCCAGGCACCCAGGGGAGCCGATATCGCCACGACCCCCAATGCCCAATCGCGCGGTTGAGATTGTAATGATCAATCCCTAGACTGCAGGAAAGCCGAAAGCCGGTAACTCCGATATGCAAAGACCATTCCGGTAACAGCATGAGCACGGGTAGTCTGCTGACAAGTAGTTACCAGGCTGTGCGACAGGCCTCGGAAGAGTTCTGCACTCCGCTGGCGATTGAAGACTATGGATTGCAGGGTGCCCCCGAGACTAGTCCGCCGAAGTGGCATCTGGCCCATACGAGCTGGTTTTTTGAGACGTTTCTCCTGAGCGACTTCCTCCCCGGCTACAAGCCACCCTGGCCGGAATACGCCTTCCTTTTCAACTCCTACTACAACGGTATCGGCGAACAGTTTCCCCGCCCGCAACGCGGGCTCCTGTCCCGCCCTGATCTGGAGCAGGTTTACGCCTACCGCCACTGGGTGGACCAGCACATGCTCCAGCTGCTCGCTGACGACAAGAGTGCAGATTGCGACGAGATTCTCCAGCGCACTCGCCTGGGAATTCACCACGAGCAACAACACCAGGAGCTGTTCTTTACTGACCTGAAATACAGCTTTTCCTGTAATCCGACCAATCCGGTCTACCAGCCTTGCGCGGCGCCGGAGTATCGCGCTGAGGATGCCCCGCTTCCGGCAGCCTGGCAGGAATTCGCCGGTGGTGTATGCAATGTCGGCTACCAGGGAAAGGGCTTCTGTTTCGACAACGAACTGCCAGCTCACAGTGTGTTACTGCAGCCGTTCAGGCTGGCGACCCGCCCCGTGACCAACGCCGACTACCTCGGATTTATCGAGGCGGGGGGCTATCAGCAACCGGAATGGTGGCTGGCGGACGGCTGGGCTGAACTGCAACAGCACCGCTGGCGAACACCCCTGTACTGGCGGCAACAGGATGGCGAATGGTTCGAATACACGTTGCATGGACTACAGCCACTGCGTATGCATTCCCCGGTAGTCCATGTCAGTGGCTATGAGGCGGACGCGTTCGCGCGCTGGTCGGGTAGCCGCCTGCCTTCCGAGGCCGAGTGGGAACATGCCGCCCAAGGCTGTCCGGTCGCAGGACAGTTTGTCGAAACCGGGATTTACCAGCCGGTAGCCGTAACTGGATCGACAGGCTTGCAGGGTATGTTTGGCTCAGTCTGGGAGTGGACATCCAGCAGCTATTCGGCCTATCCGGGGTTCTCCGCTGCAGCGGGCGCGATTGGCGAATACAACGGGAAGTTCATGTGCAACCAGCTGGTCCTGCGCGGAGGTTCCTGCGTCAGCAGTCAAACGCACCTGCGCAGCACTTACCGTAACTTCTTTTACCCGCGCGATCGCTGGCAGTTTAGCGGCATCCGTTTGGCCAGAAACGTGGAGTGAAAAGAGGAATGACTCAAGCACGAGCCGCAAGCAATGTTGTGCACGCAAACCCTGCTCACCAGGAGCTGATGGCCGGTCTGCAGTCCAGGCAAAAGACCATCAATCCGAAATACTTTTACGATGAAACTGGCTCCCGGCTTTTTGCCCGGATTACACAGCTGCCGGAGTACTATCCAACGCGAACCGAAATCAAAATATTAAAGAGCCGTGCCGAAGATATCGCAAGGCACGTAGGCAAGCGGAGGGTCGTCATCGAGCCGGGTGCCGGCAACTGCGAGAAGGTTCGCCAACTCATCCCGGCGCTGCAACCGAGCTGCTATATCCCCGTGGATATTTCCACCGACTTCCTCGCGGATGCGGCGAGGGCTCTCAACGAGTCCTTTCCGGAACTGCAGGTTGAGCCGGTTGCCGCGGATTTCTCCCGGGCGATTTCCCTGCCTGAATCAGTCAGTGGCCAACCCGCAGTAATTTTCTATCCGGGCTCCACGATTGGCAATTTCGAGCCCGGCGACGCGGCGAACTTCTTGCAGCGGATGCGCAGTCTGGTAGGGGCCAAAGGCCTGATTCTGGTTGGGGTAGACCTGCACAAGGACACCGGGACCCTGGAGGCCGCCTATAACGATCGTGCCGGGATCACCGCGGCATTTAACCGCAATGTACTTCACCACCTGAACAGCCTGCTCGGGACGGATTTCAAGCCCGAGCTCTTTCAACACCACGCCTTCTACAACGAGGAGAAGCGACGCATTGAGATGCACCTGGTCAGTGGCGTCGAGCAGGTTGTAAACTGCGGTAATGCCCGACTGCATTTTGCAGCTGGCGAGTCAATCCATACCGAGAATTCCTACAAATATACCGTCGCGGGGTTTTCCTCCCTGGTCGAAGCGGCGGGCCTCAGGCTTGAGCAAAGCTGGTCCGACCCTGACAAGCTGTTTAGCGTCAACCTGCTCAGCGTAGCGGGTTCCCGCGACTGACGGGCTACTGGTACAAACGCGCCTGATAGGCCCGCGCCACATCGCTCCAGTCGAACCGTGCGGCCGCGGCCTCCGCACAGATTCGCGACCAGGACGCCGGATCGGCGGCCCGCAGGTTCAACACCTGGTCGAAGCGCTGCAGCAGGTGTTGGGCCTGCTCCGTCTCGCCCGCGCCGTCAAAAGCGAAGCCGTTGACGCCATCGCGAACGGTATCTGCAAGCCCGCCGACTGCGTGCACCAGGCACGGCTGGCCGGCACGCATCGCCAGCATCTGGCTGATCCCGCAGGGCTCAAAGGAGCTGGGCATAAGGAACAGATCACCCCCGGCGTAGAGCATTTCCGACAGCGGCTCCGAGAAACCACGCAGGAACAGGAAATTATCCGTGCGCGCGGCAACCCCGGCGCAAAATTCCTCCAGCGCCGGCTCGCCGCTGCCCAGCATGATGAACAGGCCCCGGGGGCCGAGCCGGTCGAGCACGTGCTCCAGTACGCTGCGTCCCCCGGCAACGGTCATGCGCAGCAGGCGCACCTTCTGGTCGGTAAGGCGGCCCACCGATGTCAGCAGAATTGCCGGGCGCTTGCGTCGCCGCCAGCGCTCCAGCGTGCCGGTGGCCTGCACCGCCTGCTCCGGACCCGCCTCCTGTCGCCAGCGTTGCAGCTGTGCCCGCACCGCCGCCAGCAGTGCGCCGAACTCCACCGGTGCCGCGGGCGAGGAGGGGTACTCACAGCCGTTGAGGATACCCTCCAGACGCCCCTCCCGGTCGGCCTGCCGCAGGTCCTCCGCCAGGCCCTCCCCCGCGTCGCCCTGGATTTCCCGGGCATAGGTCGGCGATACAGCATGCACCTTGCGGCACAGGCGTATTCCCGCACGCATGGGATTGAAACAGTCCGGGTAGCGGGGGTCACCGACATCCGCGTAATCATAGCGCATGCGGGGGAACCAGGCCTCCAGGGCCGAATCATCCCCGCGCAGGGGGCGGATACCCTGCAGCGCCAGGTTGTGGATCGTGTACACAAAGTGCAGATCACCCAGAGCGGCAAACGCCGGTTCAAACCGCGCCAGCACCGGCACCAGCGCAGTGTGCCAGTCGTGCAGGTGAGCCCGGTCCGGCCACGCCAGCACCCCGTCCCGCAGGCCCGTGGCAACCGCCGCGCAGAACAGGGCAAATTTCGAGGCGTCGGTGGCGAAGGGGCGTTCCGGACCGTCATCGCAGTAGATCCGCCCCTGCCCGCAGGGCGCCAGCAGCGAGTGCTCCAGCACCAGACAGCGCAGCCGGGGGTGCGCGGGGTCTGCCGGCAGCGACCAGAGCTCGACGCGCTCTGGATGGCCGCGAAAGTCGACCTCCAGGACGGTTTGCAGGGTGGCAGCGGGGAGCCGCGAGAAGTGCTGGTAGCCAGGCACGAGCACAGTCACCTCATGCCCCAGGGCCGCCAGGGCGCGTGGCACATCCCGGATAACGTCGCCCATGCCGCCAACCTTGCCGCCCGGCAGGGCGCCGTTCTCGGCGGCGACGAGTAGCAGCCGGAGCGGCCTGTCCTGTCGTCGCTCCACGCTCAGGTAATAACGTCGGGCTGGCTGCGGCCCAGCACACGGGTAATGCCGGCCAGTTCGTCTCCGGCCGCGATCAGGGAGGCAAGAGCCCGTTGCGGCGCCAACTCCAGCAGCGCCGGGTCGCGCTGGTAGCTGTCATGGTAGACGCGCAGGGTCGCACCGGCCGTTCCGGTACCCGACAGCCGGTAGACAATCCGCGCGCCGTCCGCAAACAGTATGCGCAGACCCTGGCCGGCGCTGACACTGCCATCCACAGGGTCCGTATAACAGAAGTCATCGGCGCTCTTGATGGTATGGCCACGGAGCTGTACTCCCGGCAGGGATGGCAGCCTGGCGCGGAGGGCCCCCATCAGCTCCACGGCCTTGTCCTCGGCCACCGCTTCATAGTCATGGCGGGTAAAGTAGTCGCGGCCGAAGCGCTGCCAGTGTTCGCGCAGAATAGTGCGCGCGGGCTTGCTCAGGGCCGCTATCAGGTTCAGCCAGAACAGCACTGCCCAGAGGCCGTCCTTCTCGCGTATATGGCTGGAGCCGGTGCCAAAACTCTCCTCGCCGCACAGCGTCATCCTGCCCGCATCCATCAGGTTGCCAAAATATTTCCAGCCCGTGGGGGTCTCGAAGCAGGGAATGCCAAGTTCCGCCGCGACCCGGTCCGCGGCGCGGCTGGTGGGCATGGAGCGGGCGATGCCCGCCAGCCCGCCGGCGTAAGCCGGAATCACCGTCGCATTGGCCGCCAGTATCGCCAGCGAGTCGCAGGGATTGATAAACACCCCGCTGCCCAGCACCATGTTGCGGTCGCCGTCGCCATCGGATGCGGCACCAAAAGCCAGCGGCTCATCCCCGTTCATGCGCGCGACCAGTTCCCCCGCATGAGCGAGGTTGGGGTCGGGGTGGCCACCGCCGAAGTCCTCCAGTGGCACGGCGTTGATCACGGTTCCCGGGGGGGCGCCCAGGCGCCGTTCGAGGATTTCCAGCGCGTAGGGCCCGGTGATCGCATGCATGGCGTCGAAGCACATGTGAAATCGCCTGTGGCTCAGCAGCGATGCGATTCTCGGAAAATCGAACAGCGACTCCATCAGCTCTGCGTAGTCCGCCACCGGGTCTATGACCTCGATGGTGGCAGAGCCAAGGGTGACTGCTCCGGGGCGGTCCAGGTCGATATCCGCGGTATCCAGGGTCAGGTAGTGGTCGATTCCGGTAGTCGCGGCGTAGATGGCCGCCGTGACCGACTCCGGGGCGGGCCCGCCATTGGCGCCATTGAACTTGATACCGAAGTCGCCCTCCGGGCCGCCGGGGTTGTGACTGGCGGAGAGCACGATGCCGCCGTCCAGGCCGTATTTCCGGATAATGCAGGAGGCAGCGGGCGTCGACAGCAGGGCCCCGCGACCCACCAGGACACGGCTGAACCCGTTCGCCGCGGCCATGCGCAGGATGACCTGCGCGGCTTGCCGATTGAAGAAACGGCCGTCGCCGCCGAGCGCCAGCGATTTACCGCGGCAATCGCCGAGTGCATTGAAGATCGACTGGACGAAGTTCTCCAGGTACCCGGGGCGGCTGAACTCCGCCACGGTCTTTCGCAGGCCCGAGGTGCCCGGCTTTTGCCCCGCCAGGGGCTGGGTGTTAACCCTTACTACTGGCATTCTTGATCCTTGCAAAGAGAGATATCAGGCGTAGCCCTCGGGCTGGCCCAGCATGCCGCGGGTAACCAGTACCACGCCGCTGTCGGTCACCCGCAGCCCGTTGGCACGGTCCTGCGCCGCATCATGCCCAATAACCATACCTTTGGGAATTACACAGCCGCGATCGACGATGGCATTGCGCATCTGCACATTGCGCCCCACCTCCACCTCGGGCAGGATCACCGACTTGTCGATTGTCGAATAGGAATTGATCCGCACGTTGGAAAACAATACCGAGTTGCTGACCAGGCTCCCCGAAACGATACAGCCTCCGGAGACCATGGAGTCCACCGCGCTGCCGCGGCGGTCATCCCGGTTGAACACAAACTTGGCCGGTGGCAGCTGCTCCTGGTAGGTCCACAGTGGCCAGTCCTTTTCGTAAAGATTGAGCGATGGCGAGGTGCCGATCAACTCCATGTTGGCCATCCAGAACGAGTCCAGGGTCCCGACGTCGCGCCAATAGGCCTTGCCGCCAGTCTCGGGGTCGCGGAAAGGGTAGGCATGCAAATGGAAGTTCTTCAGCAGTTCCGGGATGATGTCATTGCCGAAATCGTGCGAGGACTGCAGGTTGGCCGCATCCCGGATCAGGCGCTCGAAGAGGAAATCGGTGTTGAATATGTAGTTGCCCATGGAGGCCAGGGTAAGGCCGGGCTTGCCCGGGATCTCCGCAGGCCGCGCCGGCTTCTCCTGGAACGCGGTCACCCGGTTGTTCGAGTCCACCTGCATGACGCCAAAGGCGTTGGCCGCTTCCGCCACCGGCACCTCAAGACAACAGACGGTCATCTCCGCGCCGGACTCGACATGGGCCACCAGCATCGGCCCGTAGTCCATCTTGTAGACATGGTCGCCGGAGAGAATCATCACATACTTGGGCATTTCCGCGCGGATGATATCCAGGTTCTGGTAGATGGCATCCGCGGTGCCCTGATACCAGTCTTCGGAGTAGCGCTGGGACGCGGGGAGGATTTCCACATACTCGCCCAGCTCTTTCTTGAAATGGGTCCAGCCCCGCACCAGGTGGCGCACCAGGGAGTGCGCCTTGTACTGGGTCAGCACGCCGATACGGCGAATGCCGGAGTTGACGCAGTTGGACAGGGGAAAGTCGATGATGCGGTACTTGCCGCCAAAATACAGGGCAGGCTTGGCGCGCCAGTTGGTGAGCTCGTACAGCCGCGAGCCGCGCCCGCCGGCAAGCACCAGGGCCATCGTGTCCCGGGTCAGGCGGCTGACATAGCGGGGGCCGCCGTGCGCCACCGCATTGCTCGGGGTCTCTTCATTCACGGTTGTATCCCTCCCGGAAACCAGATGTCATCGCGGTACTCGGCAATCGTACGGTCGCTGGAAAAGCGGCCACTGGCAGCGACATTGTGAATGGCGCGCTGCGTCCAGGCGTCTGGCTCGGCCCAGAGTGCATCCACGCGCTTCTGTGCTTCGACATAACTGCGGAAATCCGCCACCGTCATCCAGGGGTCCGAACGCGACAGGAGAGACGACAGTACCGTGTTGAAGAGGCCGCTTTCCAGCAGCGAAAAATGCTCGCTCTCCAGCAGCTGCAGCACCCGCGCCAGGTCCTCGTCGCCACTCACGATCTGCCCCGGTTGATACTCCTCGCGAGTCGAAATCACCTGGTCGGCGGTCAGGCCGAAGAGGAAA
>JBFHFJ010000055.1:0-14841 GCA_041583655.1 Haliea sp.
GAATACCTTGAGCACCGCCTTGGTGAAGTGCTCGTCCATGGTGAACTGCTCGCGTGACCAGTCCATCGAACAACCCAGGCGGCGCAGCTGGCGGGTGATGGTGCCGCCGCTTTCCTCTTTCCACTCCCACACCTTCTGCACGAATTCCTCGCGGGTGTAGTTGGTGCGTTTGTCCTGTCGCTCTTCCAGCTGGCGCTCGACCACCATCTGCGTGGCGATCCCGGCATGGTCGGTGCCGGGCTGCCAGAGGGTGTTGCGCCCGGACATGCGATGGAAGCGCGTCAGCGCGTCCATGATGGTGTCCTGGAACGCGTGCCCCATATGCAGGCTGCCGGTCACATTGGGCGGCGGGATCATAATGCTGTAGTTGCGATCCCCGCCCTGGGGACGGAAATAGCCCTGCCGCTCCCAGTGCTCGTACCAGCGGGTCTCGATGTTGGCGGGTTGGAAGGTCTTGTCCATCGTTTGTGATGTCCGGCTGCAAAAAAAGGGCGTGATTATACGCCGCTGAGGTCGTGCTTTTCCAACTCGTAGCCGCGGGATTGGTAGAAACGCCAGGAGGCTCGCGAGGCCTCCAGGCTCTCCCGGTCCTGGGTTACCACTTCCGCGACGCGGTGGAAGCGGCTGAAGAACGCAGGAATCTCCCGCTGCAGGTTGATCAGCAGGTCGTCGTGACCCTCCGGCTCCTGGCCCCAGCCGATCGCGACCAGCTCCGAACCGGGTTCCCCGGGGAGACCGTGGGGCAGGAAGCTGGCGGGGCGGAACTCCCAGAGCAGTGTGTCGAGGGCCCGCGCCTGGGGCTCGTCCTGGGCATTGATGAAAATGCGATGGCCGCGCTGGAAGGCCTTGTCGGCCAATCGGGCGGCCACCTGCAGGCGCCGGGACTGGTCGGCGGCCTGCACCACATAGAACCCAACCCGGGTCACGTCAGCTGGAGGCTTTGCGCGGCGCGGCCTTGCTCCGCCCCGCCTTTTTCTTCGGCGTGCTCCCGCCTTGTCCTGACTTGCCGGCGCTGGAGCCGGGCTCTGCCCGGTCCTGGAGGTAGCGGGTGAGCATGGCCACGGGGCGGCCTGTGGCGCCCTTGGGGGAGCTGTTCCACGCCGAGCCGGCGATGTCCAGGTGGGCCCAGGGGTAGTCCTCGGTGAAGTGGGACAGGAAGCAGGCAGCCGTGACGCTTCCGGCTTCGGGGCCGCCGATGTTCGCGAGGTCGGCAAAGTTGCTGTTCAACTGCTTGCGATAGTCCTCCCACAGGGGCATGCGCCAGCCGCGGTCATGGGTGACCTCGCCGGCGGCGAGCAGTCCAGCGGCCAGCTCCTCGTTATTGGCGTAGACCGCGGAAGCGTGGGAGCCAAGGGCGATGACGCAGGCGCCGGTGAGGGTGGCGATGTCGATCACGGCAGCGGGCTTGAAGCGGCTGGCGTAGCTCAATGCATCGCACAGCACGAGCCGGCCCTCGGCATCCGTGTTGAGGATCTCGATGGTTTTGCCCGCCATGCTGGTAACGACGTCGCCGGGCTTGGTGGCGCGACCGCTGGGCATGTTCTCCGCGGCAGCGATAATGCCGGTGACGTTGAGCGGCAGGGCCATGTCGATAACCGCCTGCAGTGTGCCAAGCACGCTGGCCGCACCGCACATGTCGTACTTCATTTCATCCATCTTGGCGCCCGGCTTGAGGGAAATGCCGCCGGAGTCGAAGGTGATGCCCTTGCCAACCAGTACCTGGGGTGCCTGGCCGGACTTGCCGCCTTTGTATTCAATGACAATCAGCTTGGCCGGTTCGTCGCTGCCTGCCGATACGGACAGCAATGAGCCCATACCCAGCTCACGCATTTTCTTTTCTTCCAGGATCTGCGTGCGGACCTTGGCGTTGCCGCGAGCCAGTTTGCCGGCTTCCCTGGCCAGATAGGTCGGCGTGCAGATATTGCCTGGCAGGTTGCCCAGTTCCCGGGCGTAGTTGATACCGTGGCCCACGGCCGCGCCGGAATCCAGGGCGTCCTGCGCCTTGTTCGCGGCCAGCGATTTGCCGGGATTGACCAGCAGCTTCTTCAGGGCCAGGGGGTCCTTGGGCTTCGATACGGTCGCAGAGTACCGGTAGGCACTGCTCACCAGGCTCCGGGCCAGCAACTCCAGCAGCCAGTCCAGCTGGACCTTGGCGGAGGCCAGGTCGCCGGCGTGGAACAGGGCATCGGTCGCACTGCAGGCGGCCAGTGCCGTATTCAGACCCTGCAGCGTTTCCCGGGCAACGCCCTGGTCGAACTTCGCCTCTTCGCCGCAGCCCAGCAACAGCACCCGCGCGGCGCCGCCAATCCCGGGCAACATCAGTGTCTGTCCGGCTTTGCCCTTGAAGTCTCCAAGCTTGAGCGCGGCGGCGAGGGCCCCATTGCCGGCGCTGTCCAGGGCCTTCGCCGTCGGCGAAAGCTGGTTGCCGTATACCGGCACGATGGCACACTGGGTCCTGGCCCTGGCAAGGTCGGGAATTGCTCGTGCGGTGAAAGTCAGTTTGTTCATTGGATGTCCCTGTGAGTTTTCATGGGCGGGTGTCAGGGCGCTAGTGTATGATGATGGGCGATGAAACTGAACCGCTGGTGTCGTTCTTCTCCAGGGCGATATCCGGCGCTGCGATCCGGGCCCGCATGAAAATCCTCGCTTATCTCACACGCGATGTCCTGCTGCACACGGTGGCCGTCAGCTTTACGCTGCTGGTGATTATCTTCAGCGGCCGCTTCGTCAAGTACCTGGCCGAGGCGGCGGTGGGCAATCTCGCCGGCGACATACTGCTGCCGGTCATGTTTTACCGCCTTCCCGGCTTTCTTGAGCTCATTTTGCCGCTGGGGCTGTTTATCGGCATCCTGATGGCCTACGGGCGCCTGTACGTTGAGAGCGAGATGGTTGTTCTCTCGGCCTGCGGAGTGAGCCCGTCCCGCTTGGCCGCCTACACGCTGGCACCCGCCCTGTTGATCATGATCCTGGTTGGGCTGCTGAGCCTGCTGGTTACCCCCCTGGGTGCCGCCCGTTCTTCCGCCCTGCTGGACGACCCTGAGAAGTCGCAGGGTCTGCAAACCCTGGCGGCGGGCCGCTTCCAGAACCGCAGGGGCAGTGACCTGGTCAGCTATGCGGAGACTATCGCCCCCGACTCCGGAGTCATGCGGGGCGTGTTCCTGTCGCAGCAGGCGGCCTCGGGCGACGGTCGGCCGCAGCTGGTTGTGACCGTGGCGGCGGAAGGTGAAATCGTACTGGACGCCAGCACCGGTGCCCGCTACCTGGAGCTGCGCGATGGCTACCGTTACCAGGGGCTCCCCGGCCATCGCGATTACCGGGTAGTGGAGTTCGAAACCTTCGGCGAGCGTATTCCCGAGCCCGAGGGCGGTATTCGCAGCGCGCCCAGGGTGGACGGCCGGTCTACCGCGGCCCTGCTGGCGTCGCCGGCAGCGGAGGACATCGCCGCCCTGCACTGGCGCCTTTCGCTGCCGGTCACCGTGCCCATCGTGGCGATTATTGCCCTGTGTCTCAGTCGCACTGACCACCGGCGCGGCCGTTACATCAAAATGGCGCCCGCTTTCGCTCTCTACCTGATCTATCTCGTGCTGCTGACCAATGCCAGGGCCGCCATGGAGGAGGGGGCAGGGCCGCTGGTGCTGTGGCGCATACACCTGTTGTACCTGCTACTGGCCCTGTGGCTGCTCTACGGCAATGTCGCGCGCAGCTGGCTTTGGCGTCAGCGCCGACGGGAGGGCTCGCATGCGGCTGCTTGACCGCTATATCGGCCGCACCGTCTTTGCGGCGATCTTCCTCGTGCTGCTGGTGATAGTTGGCGTTGACGTGGTCTCGGCGTTTATCGACGAGTCGGGTGATGTCAGTGAAAGCTACGGGTTTGGCGAGATTCTCGTCTACATTCTCCTGACCATTCCCGGCCGGCTTTATGAGTATATGCCGTTCGCAGCCCTTATCGGTTGTCTGGTGGGGCTCGGGCAGTTGGCCAGTGCCAGTGAACTGATCATCATGCGCGGCGCGGGCGTCTCGATTGCCCGGCTGGTGGTGATCGTGATGAAGTCCGCACTGGTGGTGGCGCTGGCGGGATTTCTGCTGGGCGAGTACGTGGCACCGCAGGCGGAACAGCTGGCGCAGAGCCGTCGGGCCATGGCGCAAAACCCCGGCGAGGGTGTGGCCGGGCGGTACGGGATATGGAACCGGGAGGGAAACTCCTTCCTTCACTTCAACGCCATGGAGAGCGAGGCCGTGGTCCACGGCATCACTCTCCTGCAGTTTGACAACCAGCGCCGGCTGCAATCGGCGCTCCGTGCCCAGCGCGCTGTTCATGCCGGGGATTACTGGCAGCTGGAGCAGGCGGTAAAGACCGATTTCAGTAGCTGGGAGACGACCCAGACCCGGCACGAGACCCTGCGCTGGGATACCGGTATCACGCCCCAGTTGCTGGTCATGGAAGTGGTGTCGCCGGAGCGTTTGCCGCTGCTCGATCTTTATCGCTACAGCCGCTACCTGCAGCAGCAGGGGCTGGACTCGGACGATTTCGAACTCGCCCTGTGGCGCAAACTGCTGCAGCCGGTATCCATTGCGGGTCTGGTCCTGGTGGCCATTGCCTTCGTTTTCGGGCCGCTGCGGGACGGTACCATGGGCCTGCGCATTTTTATCGGGGTTCTGGTGGGTGTGGTGTTCCAGATCAGCCAGGATCTGCTCGGCCCGGCCAGCCTGGTTTTCGGGTTTGCGCCCCTTTACGCCGCCCTGGGCCCTGTGCTGCTGTGCATCGTTGCCGGGCTGGCGCTGCTGGCGAGGACCCGCTAGCCGGCGTCTGCCTGGTTCTTCTCTCGCTTGGGCAGCAGCTGCAGGTGAGTGCCGCTGAGGTAGTCGTGCCAGTAGCGCCCGCGCTTGTCCACCAGGCACCACCAGTAGCCGAGGCCTGCGGGAGCCAGAGAAACCAGCGCCGCCAGACAGCGCAGCACGCAGCGCCCGGCGCCGGGGACGTTCCCGTTGGCATCCACCAGCTTTACCCGCCAGGCCTGCATGCCCAGAGTCTGCCCGCCCTTGCGCCAGAAGGCGGTAAAGAACACGGTGACGCAGGCTATGCTCAGGGCCTGGACCAGCTGAGGGTGCATCTGGTAGTAGTCCGCCCCCTCGGCGCCCTTGAGCCACATTTCCACCGCGGTGGCGGCGGCAACGGTCACGCCGATGAACGGGATCACCAGCAGCGTGTCATAGACCATTGCCGCCAGTCGACGCAGCAGCGAGGGCGAGGCCAGTTTGGCGGTGTCCTGCATCAGTATCTCCATTCTCCGTACAAGGTATGGGCGGTTCCGCCGGAGGCGCGCAACCGGCGCCAGGGCCGGCGCGCATTACCGGATTGTAAATTGTCCCGGGGCCCTGGCCAGTGCTACATTGCCGGGCATGATAATAGCGGGTTTTACGCGATGAAAGTGCTGCTGGTGGAGGATGATCGTAGCGTTGCGGACTTTATTGTCTCGGAGCTGGCGCAGGCGGGTCACACGTGTACCCACTGTGCTGATGGCGAGTGCGGCCTGGCCGCTGCCCGGGAGGATCACTACGATGTGCTGGTGGTGGACCGTATGCTGCCGCGGCTGGACGGCCTGGCACTTCTCGCGAGTCTGCGGCAGGCGGCCATCGACACGCCGGTGCTGATCCTGAGTGCGCTGGGGGATGTCGACGACCGGGTCCAGGGCCTGCACTGTGGTGCAGATGACTATCTGGTCAAGCCCTTTGCCATGGCGGAGTTGCTGGCGCGGCTGGAAATCCTCTCCCGCCGCGGCAGCCAGCCCGGTTCCGAGGTGCCGACCCGCCTCCAGGTCGCCGACCTGGAGATGGATCTGTTGAGCCAGGAAGTGCGTCGACGGGGAGAGCTGGTGACCCTGCAGCCCCGTGAGTTCAGGCTGCTTGAGTATCTCATGCGCAATGCGGGCCAGGTCGTCACCCGGGCCATGTTGCTGGAGCACGTCTGGGGCTATCACTTCGACCCTCAGACCAACGTCATCGATGTGCATGTCTCCCGGCTGCGGCAGAAAATAGACCGGGACTTTTCCCCGCCGTTGCTGGCGACGGTGCGCGGCGCGGGCTACTGCCTCGGGGCGGACTGAACGCCATGCGCGTCCTCGATGTACTCAACAGCCTCACTTTCCGCTATATCGTCAAGTATGTCACCGCGCTCAGCGCAACGGTGTTTCTGCTGCTGGCGGTGCTGTACGCGTACTTCAGCTACGGCTATTTCACCGAGTTGCGCTCCTCGATTATCGACGAATTGGAGGCTCTGCAGCTCGTCTACAACGGCCAGGGATTGGCGGGGGTGGAACAGTATCTCGCGGACCAGCGCAATCTGCCGACTATCGGGCGCTACAGCTACCTGATTCTCGACACGGAAGGTAACAAAGTGGCTGGGGATTTGGCGAGAACTCCGCGCTACCGCGAATTTTCCGGCGGCTGGCTGGGTTTCCAGCTGGCGCTGTTGAACTGGGGCGAAACCGTGGACGTGGATTTTCTCGCCCGGCAGGTGTTCCTGGGAGACGGCTACACGGCCCTCGTGGCGCGCAATTATGCCGATGCGGTAGCCAGCGGCGGGCTGGTACTTGTGACCCTGTTCCGGGCGATGATCGCCACCCTGCTGCTGGGCATCGTCGGCGGCTTCTTCAGTGCCGCGACCACCCTGCACCGTTTCGAGCGACTCAACAGCGAACTGTCGGGCATTATTCGCGGCAACCTGTCGGAGCGCCTGTCGATTGAGGGCAAGAAGGGCTACCCGCGCGAGCTTGCCAGGGCCATGAACCTGATGCTGGACCAGATCGGTTCGTTGATGCAGGGCGTTAAGCAGGTCTCCGACAACATCGCCCACGACCTGCGCACCCCGTTGACCCGGATCCGCAACCAGCTCAGCCAGCTGCGCCAGCGCCTTGACTCCGAGGGCCAGGATGAGGTGGACCGCATCATTGAGGACTGCGACAGCCTCCTTTCATCCTTCAATGCCCTGTTGCGGATTTCGGCCCTGGAGTCCGGCAGTCGCGCTCCGGTGCACGCCCGCGTGGCGCTCTCGGGGCTGCTGCAGGACCTGGCTGAACTGTACGAACCGGTAGCCAACGACAAGCAGGTCAGCTTGCGCCTGGCAATCGCCGGCAACGTCGAGTGCGCCGGTGACGGCGATCTCCTGTTCCAGATGTGCGCCAACCTGCTCGACAACGCCATCAAGTACACCCCGGCGGGCGGCAGCATCGACGTGGCCCTTGCTGCGCGCGGCGGCACGGTCGAGATCCAGGTGGCAGACTCAGGGCCGGGAATCGACCTCGCGGACCGCAAGAACGTGTTTCGCCGTTTTTTCCGGGTCGAGTCCAGTCGCAGCGAGCAACCCGGGCACGGCCTGGGTCTGAGCCTGGTCCAGGCGATCGTGCATTACCATCGCGGTACCATCGCACTGGAAGACAACGCGCCGGGCCTGCGCGTCGTGGTGAAGCTGCCCGAAACTAGTCCTCGAGACTGAGCCGGCTGGTGTCGGGCGCTGCTGCGGTGTCCCGCTTGCGGTAGCGCTCCTCAAGTACATCGGCGCCCGCGGCGGCAAGCTCCAGTTTTGACAGATCCAGGGCCGGAGCCGGTGCCTGGGGCGGGGCGCAGTCGCTGAGGTCACCCCCTTCCGGCGCCAGTGCCAGATCGGCGCTGACTGTTACCGGCGAAGGGGGCGGACCGGAGAGGCCCGGAATTGTCTCGCCGACGGCTCCCAGCGTCAGGTGGCTGGTATCCGGTGCGGGTGGTGCCGGCGGCGCAGGGTCAGCCAGCCGCTCCCCGGCCGCGGCGACGTCAAGGGAGGGTGCTTCGACACTGGGCGCAACAGCGGAAGCGCGTTCCCCGGGGCCGAGTACCTCGGTGCCCGGTGGCGCCAGGGTCAGTCCGGATTGCTGCGCGGTGGCTGCAGGGGGGGGCGTCGTCCCCGCAACCGCAGCGTCTGCGCAGGGTCTGAGCAGGGGCTTCGCCCCGGCGTTCTGCAGCGCCTGCTGATACTTGCGCGCGGTTGCCTCATCGGCATCGCGTTTCAGGATCTGGGGCTTGCCGCTGAACAACTTGTCCAGGGTGGCCTCGTCTGCCTTGAACAGACGGCCCAGGTTGCCGCGCACGGTGGCCGCATCGCAACCCTCAAGTAACTCCCCCGCAAACATCACATCGAAGCGTGCACTCATGCCCGTTCCCCGCTCATGGCTCACCTCCAGTATAGGCGCTGCCGGCAGGCTGACCAAGCACCCGCCACTGGCTTCTCTGCTAAGATGGCGCACTTCCGAGTACGCTGAGGTTGCCACCGGCTGATGTCAGAACAACTGCCCACCCGCTTCGTGCGGACACTGGTGCGCATGGTGGAGGAGCGGGGCCATGATCCGGCTGCGGTTCTGGCTGCCGCCGGACTGGACTTCGACCCCCGGGAGGAGGGTGCAGCAGGCTACCGGGACCAGGTCAGTGCCATGGAATACTCCCGGGTTTACCAGCAGGTGCTGCGCCTGCTGCAGGACGCCACCTTCGGGATTACCCGCAGCGACCTGGCGGCCCCCGGCGCGTTCCGGATGATGTGCTACTGCATCATTTCCTGCCGCAACCTCGGTCATGCGATCCAGCGGGCAGCGGATTTTTACCGGACGTTTTTCGACGAGCAGAGCCAGCTGTACGCGAATTTCAGCGATGACAGTGCGCGTGTCGGCTACCTGCAGCGAAGTGGCGCAGAACAGCCGGCGGTGGCCGCGGCGGACGTATACGGCCTGTCCATCTGGCACCGGTTTTTCGGCTGGTTGTGCGGTCGCCCCGTGCCCTTGCAGCGGGTCGATTTCCAGGGCGGCGTGGCGGCCAGTGAGGACAAGTACCGGGACCTGTTCCAGGCCCCGCTGTACTTCGGTCAGCCTCGCGACCTGCTTTATTTCGATGCCGCCTGCCTGGCCTGGCCGATAGTGCACACTGAGCATTCACTGGACGAGTTCCTGCGCACGGCGCCGTACCAGTTGCTGTTGATGGACGCGCGCTCGGCCAAGGACCGGCTGTCGGCGCAGGTCAGGGCGATGCTCGGGCACGACTTCCAGCAGGGGGTACCTGGATTCGCTGCGATCAGCCAGGCCCTGAACATGTCCGCGCCTACGCTGCGCCGGAAACTCAGGCGCGAGGGCACAACATTCCAGGCACTCAAGGACGAAGCCCGCTCAGAGGCCGCATGCCTGGCACTGGACCGCCCTGAGTTGTCCATCCAGGATGTGGCCCTGCAGCTTGGTTTTACCGATCCCAGCGCATTTCACCGGGCATTTCGCAAATGGTCCGGACAGACGCCGGGACAATACCGGGCCAGCCGACGCCGCCGGCGTCGGGAAGGCTGAGCCGCGGTACCCTGAATACGCGCTCTCGGGGTATAATCCGCGCCCCCAAGGGAGGCCCTATGTCAGTCCAGCAACAGATTCACGATCAACTTGCAGCAGCCCTGGCGCCCGTTCACCTGGAGGTTGCCAACGAGAGCCACATGCACAGCGTGCCGCCGGATTCGGAGACCCATTTCCGGGTGGTGGTGGTGAGCGAGGCGTTCAGCGGGCAGCGTCAGGTGGCACGGCACCAGAAAGTCTACGGTCTGCTTGCGGAGCAGCTGCAGGGTCCCGTGCATGCGCTGGCGCTGCACACCTATTCACCCGCGGAGTGGCAGGCTCGGGCCGGCACCGCGCCCGCGTCCCCCGACTGTCTCGGCGGTAGCAAGGCGGATGCGGGAGGAGCTCACCGATGACCGGTTTTGTTGTTGCCGCGCTGTATCGCTTTGTAACCCTGGATGACTATCGCGAGCTGCGCGAGCCGCTACTGGATGAATGTGTGGCTGCCGGGGTCAAGGGCACCCTGCTCCTGGCGGTGGAGGGAATCAACGGCACGATCGCCGGCAGCCGCGAGGGGATCGACCGCGTGCTGGCCTGGATCCGCAGCGACCCGCGTCTGGCAGCGCTTGAGCACAAGGAATCTGTCGACGAAGAGATGCCTTTTTACCGCATGAAGGTGAAGTTGAAGCGGGAAATCGTCACCATGGGTGTGAAGGGGATCGACCCCAACAGGGTGGTGGGTACCTACGTTGCACCGCGGGACTGGAATACCCTGGTCAATGACCCCGATGTGGTGCTGATCGATACCCGCAACCGCTATGAATACGGCATCGGCACTTTTCGCGGTGCGATTGATCCCGCGACCACCACCTTCCGTGAGTTTCCGCGCTATGTGCGCGAGAATCTGGATCCTGCGCGGCACAAGAAGGTTGCCATGTTCTGCACCGGCGGGATCCGCTGCGAGAAGGCGTCGGCGTTCATGCTGCAGGAGGGTTTCGAGGAGGTGTACCATTTGCAGGGCGGTATCCTCAAATACCTGGAGGAGGTCCCCGAGGAAGAGAGCACCTGGGAAGGCGAATGTTTTGTATTCGACAACCGGGTTGCGGTCAATCATCGACTGGAAAAGGGCAGCTATGATCAGTGCCACGGCTGTCGCCACCCGATCACCGCAGCGGAGAAGGCCTCGGACCTGTACCAGCAGGGCGTGTGTTGCCCGCACTGCTATGACAGCCTGACGGAAGAGCAGAAGGCCAGGTTTGCGGAACGCCAGAAACAGATCGAGCTGGCCGCCCGGCGCGGAGAACAGCACGTGGGCGCTCCGCCGCCCGCTCGCCAGCTCCGCGCCGGCAAGGGCGCGGCCTAGCGTTCCATTTCCCGCGCGGCGACCCCGCTGCCCGCCGCCGGGGCGAGCTCCGGCGGCAGAGCCCGGCGGAAGGCCGAAACCGGTACGTAGCGGCTGTAGTCAACGCTGTTGCCTTCGGAAATCACCCCGCTGAGCAGTGGCGCGCCCGCTTTCGTGAGCTGCACGACCGCCCCCCCCGAAGCACCCTTGTAGGCTCGGCAGTCACTGTCGCCGCTGCGACTGTCTGCCGCGGTTATGCGGCAGTTTGGGTCATAACTCAACTGTTCGCCATTCGCTCCTGTCCCCGAATCCCGGGAATAGCCCGCCATGACCACTGGCAGAGCCGGGTCGGCCTGCTGAGGGTGCAGCTGCAGGGCCGGCACCCGGGCAACGGGTACTGGCTGGCGCAGGCGCAGCAATGCCCAGTCCGCCGCCATGCCACCACCGTCGGTGTAGCGTATCGCCTCTATTGCAAGTGGCGCTCCGCTGGCCGGCAGCAGGGTGAACATGATCCTCTGGCTCAGGTCCTCGTAATCCTCCAGGCAATGCCATGCCGAAACAATCACCGAGGCATGGCTGGCCCCCGGGGCGGCTACCAGGGTGGCGCTGCAGCGTTCAGTGTGGTGTCGGGCGTAGCCGTTTTCCAACCTGATGCCGGGAACGGTCAGCTGGCCGATCGCGCGCAGCCAATCGGGCGATGTCGGTGAATAGCGCAGCCGCGAGTCCTCGCTCGCTCCGGAGGTGGCGGCCAGCAGCAAGAGTACCAGGGGCAGATGGAAGCGCAGGGTAATTTCTCCAGAGTGGCCTAACATGTTGGTCAACGGCTTTCGGGTCGGGCTTGGCGCCTGCCACTGCCCCTATTAGCATGGTCGGTGATAGCAGCCAAAGTAGCAAGCGGGAGGAGTGGATGGGGCAGGGCAGAGATTGCATCGCGGTGGTGACTGGTGCCAGTCGCGGGGCGGGCAAGGGGATCGCCAGGGCGCTCGCCGCCGCCGGTGCCACGGTGTATATCACCGGCCGTAGCTGGCGTGCGGGAGAAGCGGCACTGCCCGGGTCGCTGACGGAGACAGCGGAGGACATCCGCGCCGCTGGCGGAGTGGCAGTTCCGGTCCGTTGCGACCACAGCTGTGACGCAGAGGTGGCAGCCCTGTTCGACCGGGTGCGCGAGGATCACGGTCGGCTCGATATCCTGGTCAACAACGCCACCAGCCTGCACGATGCGCTCACCGCGACCGGGCCATTCTGGGAAAAGCCCCTGGATTTGACCACGATATGGGACGTCGGGATGCGCTCTCACTACACCGCGAGCTGGTACGCGGCACCGCTGCTGTTGGCCAACGGCGAAGGCTTGGTAGTCAATACATCCTCCTTTGGCGGGCGTATCTACATGCACGGCCCGGCCTACGGAGCCGGCAAAGCCGCAGTGGACAAGATGGCTCACGACATGGCGGTCGACTTCCGGCCTCACAATGTCGCGGTGATTTCACTCTGGATGGGCCTGCTGCTCACCGAGCGCACCCGGCAGGTGTTTGATGCCGAGCCTGACAAGTACGCAGACCTGGTGGCCACCGCCGAGCATCCGGAGTTCAGCGGCCGGGTAATCGCGGCCCTGTGGGCCGATCCCGGACGCATGGCGCACAGCGGCACGGTTTGTATCGGCGCCGAGCTTGGAGCGGCCTACGGAGTCACCGATATCGACGGTGGCCAACCCCCCTCGCACAGGGCCTTCTTCGGTCCGCCCACGACCTTTGGCGATGCGGTGGTGGAGTAGGCTCATACCCCATATGGAGGATGATTATCCGGCCTCTGCCACGTTTAATGTCCGCCCATGCAGAAGAGCAATAACAGTTCCCAGGAGGTTCCGATGACGGTGCAACAGGCAATGACAGCAGCAATCGACAATTCCCATGGTCTCGGTTCACCGCGGGCAGACGCTTTACTTGCTGCAGCGCGGGCCATGGGGCCCGTGTTGCGGGAGCGGGCAGCGGAATGTCGCGCCGGACGCAAAGTGCCTGTGCAGACGATCGTCGACTTCCAGGAGGCGGGCTTTTTCAAGATCCTGCAGCCGGAACAGTGGGGCGGTTATGCGATGGATCCTCAGGTCTTTTACTCTGTGGGGCTCGAGATTGCGCGGCACTGCATGTCCAGTGCCTGGGTGCTGGGAGTCGTTGCGGTACACAACTGGCAGCTGGCTGTATTCGATGACCGCGCCGCGCAGGACGTTTGGGGTGACGACCCCACCGTACTGATTTCCTCGTCCTACGCACCTGTCGGCAAGGTAACGCCCGTGGACGGCGGGTACCGCCTGAGTGGACGCTGGAGCTTCTCATCCGGCAGCGAACACTGCCAGTGGGCCTTCCTCGGCGCAGTTGTGCCAACGCCCGAAGCCCCGTTCGACATGATGAACTACCGTACGTTCCTGGTGCCGATCAGCGACTACCGGATTGTCGATAACTGGGATGTGGTGGGCCTGCAGGGTACCGGCAGCCACGACATTCTGGTCGAGGACGCTTTCGTGCCCGAGCACCGCACCCACCGGTCACTGGATGGCTACCGCTGCGACAACCCTGGCACTGCCGTCAACGATGCGCCGCTGTACCGGATGCCTTTCATGCAGGTGTTTGTGCGGGCGGTGTGTACCGCCACCCTCGGCGCCCTGCAGGGTTCACTGGAGAGCTTCATTGAGGTGGCAAAAACCCGCAGGGTGGGGCCGACCTTGATGAGCGCCGACCCCTACGCGCGTCATCTGGCGGCTGACGTCAAGACTGCGATTGAGGAAATGAGGCTTGTTATGCTGCGCAACTTCGACGCGATGATGCGCTGTACCCGGGCCGGCGAGCCGATCCCGGTCGAAGACCGTGTGCGCTATCGCTATGATTCTGCTGTGGTAGCCGACCGCTGTCTTGAACTCTCGGGCAAGATGCTCAAGGCCGCAGGTAGCGGCGGGATTCGCGTCGGCAGCGATCTGCTCGCGCGGCACCTGGATATACTGGCCAGCCAGGCCCACGTTGCCAACCACTCGACACCCTTTGCCGACAATATGGGTGCGGTGCTGTTCGGTGAAGAAAATCGCGACTACGCTGTCTGATAACGAATAACACGGGGATGACAATGGGAACCAAAGGACTGCTGCCGGAAGGCAAGTACGCCAATTGCGCCAACGGCTACAGGATTCACTACCTGGATGAGGGCGCGGGGGAGGATGTAGTGGTTTTCCTGCACGGCTCCGGCCCGGGTGCCAGCGGCTACAGTAACTTCAAGGGCAACTTCCCGGTCCTGGTAGAAGCCGGTTTTCGCTGCATTGTTCCCGATCATATCGGCTACGGCTTTTCTGACAAGCCAGATGATGTCGAGCACACCCTGGATTTTTTTGTCCAGTGTATCAAGCAGACGCTCGACGAGATTGGAGTCAGCCGCTGCAGTGTGGTGGGCAACTCCCTGGGTGGCGTGGTGGCGATTGGCCTGGCGCTGGCGCACCCGGAGCTGGTGGACAAGCTCATCCTGATGGCTCCCGGCGGGCTAAGCGAAATGCACGAGTACCAGCAGATGCCGGGTATGCAGAAGATGTTCAAGGTTTTCGGCTCCGGCGAGCCAGTGACCCACGAGGTGATGAAGGATCTGTTTGCC
Organism: Haliea sp.; assembly: GCA_041583655.1. GTDB lineage: Bacteria > Pseudomonadota > Gammaproteobacteria > Pseudomonadales > Halieaceae > Haliea. Next base: position 14,302 of record JBFHFJ010000055.1, read on the forward strand.
ACCGGCCTGATGTACGACCCGCGCCATGCGACCGATGAACTGGTCAGCGAGCGCATGCAAATCATGGGCATCATGAACGGCCATGTGATGGCCAGCATGAAGATCCCGGTCATCATTGATCGGTTGCACGAGCTGGACTGTCCGGTGCTCGGCTTCTGGGGCATGAACGAACGCATGATGCCCGAAAGCGGCATCATGGCGCTGGCGAAGAATGTCAGGCATTTGCAGTTCGTCCTGCTGTCCGAGTGTGGGCACTGGGTCATGGTGGAACACCGTGACCTGTTCAACCGCCAGTGTCTGGATTTCCTGCAGCATGGATAAACAGCAGATTGCTTCCTGCGGAGATGAACTCTACGGTGCCCTGCGCGAGTTGCGCACCCTGGCGCCGCTGACCGAGCGTGCGCCCGGCATCAGTATTGACGACGCTTACCAGATCAGCCTGCACATGCTGCAGCAGCGCCTCGAGCGCGATGGCGAACGGGTGGTGGGCAACTCCCTGGGTGGCGTGGTGGCGATTGGCCTGGCGCTGGCGCACCCGGA